>JAQURX010000008.1 GCA_028715415.1 Candidatus Omnitrophota bacterium
CCCGGCTTGCCGCCTAATGCATCAACGCAAAGGCCCGAATCTTCTCCAAGAGTAAGCGCTTTTGTGAAATGCGCAATCTTTACTGCCTTCTTAACCGCATTTTCTTTAAAAGTTTTCCCATTTTCAATAATTCTTGGAGTTTTCTTAAAACTTTCTAAAGAAACAATTTCTAAATCAAATTCCCTTAAAAGATCTTTTAGCTCCTGAAGCTTTTTTTTATTCTTTGTAGCAACAACTAAACATTGCTTCTCTATCATAAAATATCACCAACAAAATTCTTTTGGATATCCACTAAATCACTAATACCTTTTTTTGCCAAATCAAGGAGTTTATCCATCTGAGTCCGGTTAAAAGGTTTTCTTTCCGCAGTCCCTTGTATTTCAATAAACTCTCCCTTGCCGGTCATAACAATATTCATATCAACCTCGGCCTGAGAATCCTCTTCATAACAAAGGTCAATTATGGGATGGCCCTGAAAAATCCCCACGCTTACAGCTGCTACGTAATCTTTAATCGGAATCTCTCCAATTAATCCTGCTTTCTTTATTTTACTTAAAGCGTCAACTAACGCGATAAAACTTCCCGTAATAGAAGCTGTACGCGTACCACCGTCTCCCTGGATTACATCGCAATCAAGCCAAATGGTCCGTTCTCCTAATTTATCCATTTCAGTTACTGTGCGCAAAGACCTGCCGACAAGACGCTGTATTTCATAAGTGCGCCCAGAATCTTTATTGCGCTGGATGCGCGATTTGCAGGAACGAGGAAGCATCCCGTATTCAGCTGTTACCCAACCATTGCCTGAATTTCTTAAAAATGGCGGCACAGTTTCTTCAACCGAAGCTGAACAGATAACTTTGGTATTTCCCATTTCAATAAGGCATGAGCCTTCTGCGTATTTTAAATAATTCCTTTTGATCTCAATTCTTCTTAACTTATCCAATCCTCTTCCATCTGGCCTAACCATAAATACTCCTCCCTAGTGAATCAATTCCAACAATTAATGGAAAATCTTTAACCTCTAATTCATGTATCGCTTCCGGGCCTAAATCTTTATATGCTGCAACTCGCATCTTACAAACAAATTTTGACAAGAGTGCTCCGCAGCCTGCATATGTTAAAAAATAAATCCCTTTATATTTCTTTATTGCTTTTTTTACTTCTGCTGAGCGAGCCCCTTTCCCAATCATTCCCAAAACCCCTTTTTCCAATAAGCAAGGAGCAAATTCATCCATCCTCGAGCTTGTGGTCGGGCCGCAAGCACCGATAGCCTTTCCTTTAGGTGTTTTTGTCGGGCCGCAATAATAAACAATCTTGTCTTTTAAATCTATAGGGAGCTTCCCACCTTTTTTAATTGTTTCAACCAATCTCTTATGCGCCTGATCCCGCGCAGTATAAATAATGCCGCTGAATAAAATCTTTTGCGAAACCCTTAAAGTAAGGAATTCTTCTCTTAAAATAGAATTTGATCTTTTCATCATAAAATTTTTGTTGCTGATCTTAAAGCATGGCAGCTAATGCTTACGGCAACCGGCAAGCCTGCAATATGCGTAGGATAAGTTTCAATATTTACTGCTAACGCAGTAGTTTTTCCACCTAGGCCCATTGGCCCAATGTTTAATTTATTAATCTCATCTAACAATTCTCTCTCTAATCTTGTGACCTTGTGACCTTGTGACCTTGTGACCTTTTTAAGCAGCGCTTTCTTCGCCAAGAAAGAAGCGCTCTCCGCCGTCCCTCCAATACCAACCCCAATAACATAAGGAGGACAGGCATCCGGGCCTGCTATCTTTACCGCTTCAACAATAAATTTCTTTATTTCTTCAATGCTTGCTGTCGGACGAAACATTTTAAGAAGCGATTTATTCTCGCAGCCAAAGCCTTTAGCTAAAACAGTTACCTTAATTTTATCTCCAGGAATATAATCAAAATGAATTACTGCGGGAGAATACCCGGACGAACCTCTTAATAGCGGATCAATAATAACTGAATTTCTTAATGAGCCTTTCTTATAACCTAACTCAACACCTTTATTTATTGCTTTCTTTAAATCTCCGGTTATTTTTACATTTTGCCCGATTTCAATATAAACACAGGGCATTCCGGTATCCTGGCAAATAGCAAGCTCTTCTTTCCGGGCAATCTTTGCATTATCTATAATCGCCTGCAAAATATCTTTAGCCTGCAAACTTGTTTCTTTAGCGTAAGCTTGCTTTATGCTAGCCAAAACATCTTTTCTTAAAAAGAAATTTGCCTTGATGCATAAATCTGCAATTGCGTCTCTTATTTTTTTTGAATCAATCTCTCTCATAATTATCTTTTGTATTCGGATGAAACAGTTGTTTTGATTCCCCCGCGGGGATTGAACTCACCAACAATTTTTACCCAACGCGGCTTGGATGCCTTAACAAAATCTTCCAGCATCTTATTGATCAAATGCTCGTGGAATATCCCCACATCCCGAAAAAATATCGTGTACATTTTAAACGATTTAAGCTCAATACAATATTTAGTCGGAGAATATTCAATACGAATATGGGCAAAATCCGGAAGCCCGGTTTTTGGGCAAATACAGGTAAACTCCGGAACATCCAATATAATCGTATATTTTTTATCCGGATATTGATTCTCCCAAACTTCAATCTCAGGAGTTAATAAACCCCTAACATTCTCTTGCAGCCCTTCATACGACGACTTTTTATGCCTTCTCATTTCACTCCCATAACTTTATGCATCTGCGGGATAATGCATGCCGAAACTTGCTCATCCCTACATAAATTCTTAAAATTCTCTAATTTTTCAATCAAAGTTTGATTATTTTCAAAACTATTAGGCTGCAAAACCAACATTGCTGAGCCATTAACTGATTTAATAACTTCCAATGCCTGTTTTAAATCATCCTCACTTGTCCCTTGGCAGATTATAGCTTTTAGAAAAACATCTTTTGCAGAAGCAATCTTTAAGAACTTTTTATGCAAGCCCCAAAGATCACCCATACCTGTCGAACTGGGAAGTTTTAAATCCATTGCTACAATATCTATTCCATCAATCACACTCTCTAATTCTCCGGGTAATGTGCCGTTTGTTTCAAGATAATTTTTAAAACCCGCCTGATGAGTTAACCGTAATACCTTACTTAAAAATTCTTTGTGTAAAAGCGGTTCCCCGCCGGTAAATGATATAGAATGATAACTATCTTCGTAGGTATCTATTTCATTAATCAACTCTTCGGGATCGTATTCGCGAAACCGGTCCAACTTAGTATCGCAAAAACGGCAACTAAGATTGCAGCCGAAAAAACGCACAAAAATCTGTTTTTCTCCGAAATAAAGCCCTTCCCCTTGAATGCTATCAAAAACTTCTGAGATTCTTGCTTTCATTTAATCCTATAAGTTGCAGCACTAGTATCGTTTTCCCAGATAGTGACAGATTCTGCCCTTACTCCCCTTTTCCTGATTTTGTCAAAAATATACTTTGCGATATTCTCCGAGGTAGGATTTACTTTCTTAAAGAATACGTGGTTATTTAAATATTTATGGTCAAATTCTTCCAAAACTGAATTTAATTCTGCTTTTAAACATTTAAAATCCATAACCATACCGATCTTATCAAGCTTACTGCTTGAAAGGACTAATTCGACTCTCCAGTTATGGCCATGAAGATCCTCGCATTTGCCCTTGTAGCCGCGTAGATTGTGCGCAGCACTAAAACTTCCCAAAACTTTTATACTATACATTATTATTCACCTTGCTTACATTCTTTACAGAATACCCTAAGAACCTTTTCGCTAAGCCATTAAACCACTCAGGATTATCACTCACATAAAACCTGCTCTTACCGGATCTTTTTTTATTTAATAAATCTTCCGCTGATAAAATCTTTTTTACTTCGACGGCTACCTGTTTTGCAGAATCAATTAAAGTTACATGTTCACCCATAACTTCTTTGATTACCGGCTTAAGCAAAGGATAATGCGTACATCCTAGTATAATTGTATCAACTTTAGCTTGTTTCATCGGCTTTAAATAACCTTCTGCTACCTGTTTTACGACATCTCCAGCTAACCATCCCTCTTCCGCAAAAGGAACAAACAAAGGGCATGCAACTGCCGTTACCGAAACCTTCGGATCAAGCTGTTTTATCTCTAATTCATAAGCCCGGCTCTTAACAGTCCCTCTTGTCCCGATTACGCCTATACGCTTATTCTTTGTCGCATAAACTGCCTCTCTTACTCCGGGAGTAATTACTCCGACGATTGGAACCCGAAAATGATTTTTGATTACCGGAAGAGCCAAACTTGAAACCGTATTACAGGCAACACAAATCAATTTAACATCATGCTTTAATAAAAATAAGATATTTTCAATAGAAAAACGGATTATAGTTTCTTTTGATTTGATGCCATATGGAACCCGCGCAGTATCTCCGAAATAAACAATATCTTCTGACGGAAGCTGCTTGACTAATTCTTTTACAACTGTAAGCCCTCCTACGCCCGAATCAAAAACACCAATAGACTTCATCTTGCCTCCAATGCCGCGTATTCTTTAGCATAACCATTAATCCCCTGCTCAATAGCCTCTGCTATTTGCTGCCTGTAATAACCATTTTTTAATTTGCGTTCTTCCTGAAAATTAGAAACAAAACCTGTTTCAATTAAAACACCCGGCATGCGTATACCTCTTAACACTTCAAACCTAGCACTCTTAACACCCAATATTTTAACTCCCAAATTATCATTCATTGACCTGCAGACGAATTTTGACAACTCTATTGATTCTGCGCGGCTGGAAGTATAAATCATATCCCAGAGAATTGCTTTAAGATTTGAGGAATGGCTCCCAAAACAAGCGCTGTTTAAATTTAATGAGGCGTCCTTTGCTGCCAATACCGCCCGCTTAGAATCGCTTACAGAAGGAGCAACATAATAAACTTCAAAACCATTCAAAGTTCTAACCCTGCTTGCGTTTGAATGGATACTAACAAAAAGGTCTGCTTGTGAACTATTTGCTATATTCACCCTGGATGATAAAGGGATAAACCTATCCGTTGAGCGTGTAAAAACAACCTCAACACCGTCTTCTTTTAACAATTTAGTTAATCTCTTAGCAATATCTAAATTAACATCTTTTTCTCTTAAGCCCGTCCTGCCAATAGCACCCGGGTCATTCCCGCCGTGTCCGGCGTCAATAACTATCTTACGGATATTTTGCAAATATAAAGTATATCCCGGACGCGACTCTCTAAAAAGAGAATCCATCTGTTCTTTAACCCTATAAGGAACAACCACAGCACCCTGATAAATATCAACCGGATGGTTTAAATAAATAGACTGGCTATCCACCAACATAAGCGAATCGCCGACTCGCAAATTAATTTTATGCGAAGCTCTTTTTAAATTAATTATTTTGGAGATATTGTCATATTCCCAGCTAACCCCTTTTTTCTCACAAAGACGGATAAGAGGAAAATAAGTTGCCCCGTTTATTGAATAGCTTGGCACGTCTGAAGTAGGAACTGTTGCGCATCCGGAAAGAAAATAACAGAAAGCTGACAACAAACAAAAACTTAGTAGTATTTTAACTGTGGTTTTAGAATGCATTTAGAAACTTATCTACTCCTATTAAACGTGGTAGGGCCGAAACACATTATTTCGGCATCCACTTGTTGTTTCATTAATGAAACAACAAGTGGAGGTGGGCGGAATCGAACCGCCGTCCCTAAGTAACCAGATAAAAGCCGCTACATGCTTAGTTTAGCTTTTACGCTTAATCTTGCGCACTCAACTAAACAAGATTGCACAAGACGCAACCTTTTAAATTTCGCTAAGCCCCCAAAGGTAAACAAAGCTTAGCTATCCTACTTTAGGCTCTATTTCATCCCGTAGGCATGGATGGATAGAGGCTTCAGCGTTTAATGAACGCCGAAGGCTAGCGCACCCGCTACCGGCGGAACAACCAATGGAGAAAATGCTGGTTGTATCGCTGATAAACGGTTTACCATTGTGTGGTTTGCGTTTACATTTTGCAAAGGTTGTTAACGCGGCTAACTTTGCCTCCGCGGCATGCTGCTCTTACCCAATTGCCTTAAGTCGAGCCCTTTTCACCCCCTAATGTTAATTATAACATATGGGCTTCTCTTAAAACAAAACTAACGATTTCTTCTTCTTAGTGCTCTACGCATATCAAGATCAGTTTCGCGCTTCTTAATATCTTGTCTGCGGTCATAAAGCTTTTTACCTTTACAAAGAGCAATTAGCAACTTTGCAAAACCTCTATCATTAAAATATGCTTTTAAGGGAACAATTGTAAACCCTTTTTGCGCGGTAAGCCCCATTAATTTTGCAATCTGTTTCTTATGCAAAAGAAGTTTTCGCGGCCTGACAGGATCTACATTCTGATAACTTGCTTGAGTATAAGGACTTATATGCGTGTTATAAAGGATTACTTCTTCTTTCTCTATTCGTGCAAAGCTATCGTCTAAATTAACCTTCGCGTCTCTTAAGGATTTTACTTCGCTCCCCTTTAATTCAATCCCGCATTCAAAGCTTTCTATGACTTCGTAATCTCTATACGCCTTATGATTTGTTGCTATTGGTTTACTCATTTTATCATAACTAATGCAAAATAAATACTTAAAAATATTGGAATTGTAATAATACTAACCACATGCCCTATAAATATACCTTGGCTGATATACAAGTCTTCTTTTTTAAAATGCCGGATGATAACCGAAAGGCTTGTAGCTGGAGGCATAGCTAACTGCATTAAAATCAACAATCCGATTAATTCCGGTAATCTAAGTTTAAGAATAACTGTCAGGCCAAGTGCCGGCAAAATAACCAATTTAGAAAGCACCATTAAAAACATTGCTTTTCTTTCAATATGCGCAAGCTTAATTTCCGCAAGGCTTCCCCCAACAACAATCATTGCGAGAGGAACGGTGCATTCTCCGGTAAGCCGCAACGGTTTAATTAACGCATCCGGCAGCATATTCTGCCAGCCAAAAAATACAAACCCCATACCGATTAAAGTCGCAACTACAGGGGCGCTGAAAATACTGGATAATTCAAATTTCTTTTTCTCATGCAGTAAAAGCATATAAACACCGGCGGAAAACATAACCAAATTAAATCCGAGCAGAAATAAAAAAAGATAAATATAAATTGGCCCGGCCTGTTCATTGGGTAATAAAGCTGCAATCAAAACGAGTGGAAGATAACCTGAATTCTGAAAAGCAGATAAACTTAAGAACTGTAGCCTGCGTTGCAACCCCTTAATAAAACCAATGAATATAAAACCGACCAATAGCCCGATTATTGTTATAACCACACTAATTAAAGGAAAAATCCACCAGTTTGGATACAAATGAAAATCAAAATCTTTGATTAACTGGCAAAATATCAAAAGCGGCAGAGTAACCTTCATCACCAGCCGGCTTATACCATCAAGCTCATCATGGCTTAAGATTAGTTTCTTAATTAGCAAGAATCCAATTGCGGCAAGCAATAAGCTCTGTGCAACCGCAATACCAGTTATCTTAAATGATTCTATTAGCAAGGCTTTTCTCCCTTTTAAGAAATTAATATTATAACAGTAAATTCACCCTCCAGCAACAAAGAAAACCATCACATGCTGTCATCCCTGCGGAAGCAGGGATCTACCATATAGCATAGATTCCCGCTTTCGCGGGAATGACGTCAAAACGGATCAATTAAAAAGCAATTTCAAAGATTAATTTGACATGATTATTAGGGTAGGATATACTAAAAAATAACATCGCGGGGGTGGCGGAATTGGCATACGCGTACGTCTCAGAAGCGTATGGGGCAACCCTTGAGGGTTCAACTCCCTCCCTCCGCATTCTATTTCGCCAGTCGTTAAAAAATTTTTATTGTGATTTACTTTGAAGGAACAAACGAAAGCCAATGCATTTTCCTATTGCGCTCTTTCCATTCCTTTAATATCCCATGCCCCATAAATCGGAACATAGCATTCCTAAAATGCAGTTTAATCAATAAAGAAAACGAACGGGTAAGAGAATAATATTTTGTGTATGCTTTTAAAACATTGGCTTGGAGCTGTTTTGCAGATATTAATTTAGGATAAAATACAACATGCTGCCCGTCGTAAAGATTCCAATCCTGGCTAAAAATCCTTTTTTGTGTATGCAATTCCTCGTGAATTTTTGTCCCCGGAAAAGGAGTTAATACTGTCATTTGCAGCGTATCTATTTTCTGCTTTAGTGCGAATTTAAGGGTATCAGTAATTGTATTTTCATTATCATTATCGCTTCCTAAAACAAACATACCGTGGATTTTAATTTTCTTTTTATGGAAAGACTTGATCGCAAATACTATATCTTCAAGGCTTTGATTCTTTTTATAATCCTGGAGGGTTTTAAGATTAACCGACTCAAATCCAATACAAGCAACTGCGCAACCTGCTTTACTCATAAGGCTAAGCAAAGAATTATCTTTTGCCACATCGCATCTTACCTGGCAACTCCAATCACGAATCTTGTTTTTAAGTATTAACTCCAGCAGCGTACGTGTGCGTTTTGGGTAAGCGGTAAAATTATCGTCGCAGAAAAACCATGAGTTTACTTTTCTAGACGACAACTCTTCCATCACATTCTCAGCACTGCGGAAGCGGTATTTCCTGCCAAACATCTTTGTCACGGAACAAAAAGTACAATCAAAAGGGCATCCCCTTGATGTAGAAATCGGAGTAATTATTGAAGGCAATTTATAGCCTTTTATCAAAGAAAAATCGGGAAATGGCAGTTTATCCAAATTTTGTACGGCCTTTCCCTGCACGATCGGATCTTTTATTAAACCCTCTACTATATCAACAATCACTTCTTCTGCCTCGCCCACAACTACCTGCCTTGCGTATTGCAAAGCTTCATCAGGAAGAAGGCTTGCGTGCACTCCTCCTATGATAACTTTTTCTTTAGGAAAATGCTTTGCTATTTCATAGCCTCTTTTAGCAGTTGACGTAAGGATAGAAATCCCGATTAAGTCAGCTTTTAGCTTACTATAATCGGGTTTAAAAATATCCTCATGGTAAATTTCAACCTCATGGCCTCTCTCCCTTAAGATTGTCCCTAAATACACAGGGCCCAAAAGAGGCATACGTAATTTACTATAAACTGTTGCGCCTGCCGAAACAGGTTCAATAAATACTATTTTCATGCTCTTAATTTGCCTATAAAGATTAAGCTACAACCTTTATATCAATTGCGCGTGGGCCTTTATCGGATTTCTCAATCTCAAATTCAACCTTAGTCTCTTCTGTCAGGTTTTCGAATTTCTCTCCGATAAGGCTTGATTTATGGAAAAACACTTCTCTGCCGTCTGTATCGCTGATAAAACCAAACCCTCTGTCTAAAACCACCTTCTTGATCTTTCCTGTATGCATGCTTCCTCCCTTGCAAAAAAAATGTGCTCAGCCCCTTATTGGAACTGAGCACATTCTCTTTTAGGTTATTTTATAACTTGACAACTTTAGTTGCTTGTTCACCTTTAGGACCTTTTTCAATTTCAAACTCAACTTCCTGTCCATCGGTTAAAGTTTTATATCCTTCACCCTGAATTGCGGAATGATGCACAAATACATCACTACCAGACTCAGGAGTAATGAACCCATAACCTTTCTGATTCGAGAACCACTTTACTTTACCTCTTGCCATTATTTGCTACCTCCTTTTCTTAAAATTGTAGTAAACCCCGTTAAGAAATCTGCTTCATCTTTACCTTCACCTTATTAGATTTCTTCTAACGGGGGCAAATAATGACAGCATAAAAAAAACCTCAAGGTTAGACATCTTATTAACCATGAGGCTTCAGACTTCTAATCTCTTGTTCACTACTGAAGTAAGTATACCACAAATACCCTGCTTGTCAAATGATATTTTCTTACTCTGTTTCATCCCTTCTATGGGTAGTTTGTTCAATATTTATATAATCCTTGAAATCCATCCCTTCTCCCAGCTCTTGCTTAACTACACGTATTCTATCAGGTACATAAGGGTGGGTTTTATAATAAACTGGTGGTGCAAGCGGCTTCTTTTTCTTTATGCTTTGTAATTTATTCAAGAATTTAATCATTCCATGCGGATCATACCCGGCTAATTTCTCATATCTTGCACCTAATTGATCAGCTAACAACTCATCTTCGCGGCCGTAACCAAGCAAAATTTCGGTAAATGCAGTATCCGCAGCAGTCCCTACGGCAGCTCCACTGCTTCCAGAGGGAGCAACCGCTACCAAAAGCCTGAGTATTGAATACCCCTGGGCAACTTGCAGCTTTTTAACGCTATGCCGCGCAACAATGTGCCCGACCTCATGCGCAATAACCCCGGCTAACTCATCATCGCTTGAACATTTTTCAATCAATCCTTTGTTTATATAAATATATCCTCCGGGAAGCGAAACCGCGTTGACATCCTCATCATCCAAAACATAAAAATAATAATCTATTTCTTTTCTATCGCAGACAGCTGCTATCTTTTTACCTATATCCTGCACCCTTTTCTGGATCAAAGGATCGTCCACAAACTTATATTCTTTTTCAACCTGCCTTGCTATTGACTGACCCATAGCCACTTCTTTATCCGTAGAGTAATAAAGAGAGTCTTCTTCTTTGGTCGCAATATTATACTCAGTAGAACATCCTGATAAAAGAATGCAAAACAACAACGCAAAAATACCGACTTCCATCTTTTTTAACATAATATACAATTTCCTTAAAGGCAGACCAACAACATTGTAAAAACAGCCCTCAATCCTTTTAATAAAAAAAGCTCCCCTTCCTTGTATATCAAAACTACCGGCTTTATCTAGAGGAGAGGTGGAAGCAAAATAACCCCGAATCTCCGCATCTGTCAATTTATCCATATAAATCTTTGTTTTTTCATAATCAACCAATACCTTCTTTTTATCCTTGTCAATCACAGCTAATCCAGTATAAAGCCATTGCGGTTTTTTTGAAAGCCTTTTTAGCATTCTCTGCGCTTCTTTTAGGCCTCTTGGCTTGCCAAAAATCAAACCATCCTGGACAACAACCGTATCTGCGCCGATAATAATGCCTTTTTGCACTTTCTTTGCTACGTCTTTTGCTTTATTTAAAGCATTCATTTTAACCAAAGAGGCAAAAGAAGAATTAGAATGATTCTTCTTCTCTTCAATATTGCTCGGTAGCACTTTAAACTTTATCCCAAAGATATTCAGAAGTTTCTTCCTTGCCTTAGAATCTGAAGCCAAATAAATAGCTCTCATATTTTAACCTAATGCAGCGCTCTCTCCCGCAAGATATCCCGTTGAAAACGCCGCTTGCAGATTAAAGCCTCCGGTATCAGCATCCACATCAATCATCTCTCCAGCAAAATATAAATCTTTGATTAAGCGCGATTCCATTGTTCGCGGATTGATATTCTTTAAACTAACGCCCCCTTTCGTAACCATTGCATGCTCAATCGGAAGCGTTTGTTTAATTTCAAGGCGAAAATTCTTAAGAAACCTTACAATTGTTAACCTTTCTTTTTGGGTAATCTGATTTGATTTTTTGTTTGCGTCAATTTTCAATAACTCCATAAACACATCTATCAATCTTAAAGGCAACAATTCTTTAAGCATATTCTTGATACTTTTTGACGGGCTAAGTTTGATCTCTCTTAAAATACGCAAATCAAGCTGCATTTCAGTTAAAGCCGGCTTTAAATCAATATCCAAAAATACTGAACCTCCGTCGGCAATCCAATCTGAGATCTTCCCACTAAGAGATATCACTAAAGGCCCCGATACTCCGAAATGAGTAAATAACAACTCCCCGATTTCAGAAGTCAAACGTTTACTTCCAGAGTTAAATTTTAATACAATATTTTTTAAAGTTAAACCTTCCAACCTCGCGGGAATGCCTCCCTTTACTTCCAGAGGCACAAGTGCCGGCTTTAAAGGGATAATATCATGCCCAAGCTTCTTGGCAATCTTAACTCCATCCCCAGTTGAGCCGGTAGAAGTATAAGAAGCGCCTCCCATAGCTAAAATCACGCTATCGGCTTCAATAATCTTCCCGTCCTTGAGCAAAACTCCGCAAGCCCTATCCCCTTTTGTCAAAACTTCTTTTATCTCCGAATTACAGATAATTATAACTTTGTTTTTCTGCGCTTCTTTTATCAAAACATCAAGTATACTACTTGATTTATCGCTTACAGGAAACACCCTAAGCTGCCTCTCAACTTTAAGCTTTAAGCCTCTTTCTTCAAAAAAAGCAATTAAGTCCTGATTAAAGAATTTACGGAAGGCATCTCTTAAAAACTCTCCATGTGAAAAAGCTTTTAAGAATGAATTTAAATCGCAGGCATTAGTAACATTGCAGCGCCCTTTGCCGCTTAAGAGAAGTTTCTGCCCAAGGAATGATTTTTTTTCAATTAACAATGTTTCTACCCCAAGCTGAGAGGCTCTTATTGCCGCCATCAAACCAGCCGGGCCGCCGCCAACAATCAAAATTCTATTTTTCACTAAACTCCGAATTCCTCTATTTTAAATATAGACTCCAATTTCAAGCCTACTTTACTTAAGTTTTCAGCTGCCCCCTCATTTCTATCAACAATCACAACAGCAGTATCTACCTTTAATCCTGCTTTATCCACAGCTGTTTTTGCTTCAATCAAAGCCTTTCCGGTTGTTGCCACATCATCAACTAAAATCACTTTATCTCCCGCATTCAAAGCAGGCCCTTCAATCTGACGTTGCATACCATGCCCCTTAGCTTCTTTTCTCACTATAAATGTTTTAATACCGGTTTGATTGATATGCGCAAGGCAGGCAACTGCTCCGGTGATTGGATCTGCGCCTAAAGTCGGACCGCCAACCGCCTTTATATCCTTATCCTTAATTAATTCTAAAATTATACTAGCCACCAGAAAAGCCCCTTCAGGCGTCAAAGTTATAACCCTACCGTCAAGATAATAGGTGCTTGCTTTGCCCGAAGATAAAATAAAATTCCCCCTCTTCAAAGCTTCTACCTGCAGGAGCTCAAACAATCTCTTCTTTAATATTTTTATTTTTTCACTCATTATTTTTTATGAGAGGTAAGCTTTTTAATTTGATCAAACAATTCTCCGGAATCAAATGGTTTTGTAAAATACGCATTTGCCCCAATAACTTTTCCTATGACTTTATCAACATCTGCATTTTTTGCCGTAAGCATTAATATTGGAGTAGAGCAGACAGAATCATCTTTACGTATCTCTTTGCAAACCTCCTCCCCGCTAAGCTCAGGAAGGATAAGGTCCAAAATAACAATGTCAGGCTTTTCTGCTTTTACTTTTTCAAGGCCGGAAAGGCCGTCATTAGCACTTATGACATCAAACCCCTTTTCTTTAAGGTCTAAAGCCAACAGTGAACAGAGATCCACTTCATCTTCTATTATCATTACTTTGGTCTTCATATTATCCTCTTAATAAAAATATACCACTAAATACCTAATCTTTCAACTATTTATGACAAACTAATTTATATCTAACTAAAAAGGGAAATTGATTTTGACAAATTTTAATTTCATTGTTATTATATACCTATGTTTGTGCGCCTTTTTAATGGGCTGATAGATACATTCTATCCAAAAAGGTGTTTGAGCTGTAAAAGCAAGATCCATAAGCTTGCGGTTGACAATTTTATTTGCGCTGAGTGTTGGGCTAAAATCAAGAAAAACCGGCCTCCCTTTTGCCATAGCTGCGGCAGGCAGCTTGAAAAGAAAGGCTTTGCTAAAAATATCTGCTCCGGATGCATAAGAAAAATGCTGCATTTTGACCGGGCCTTTAGCCCCTGCACTTACACAGGTATTATTAAAGAATTAATCCATGATTTCAAATATAATCAGAAAGATTACCTTGGCCTGCCCTTAAGCAAATTAATGATTGAATTTATTAAAGAATACTCTTTACCTATGGACAAAATAGACTTTATTATCCCCATGCCTTTACATAAAACAAGGCTGAGAGAAAGAGAATTTAACCAAGCCGAAATCTTGAGCCGGCACATAGGTAATGAATTTAAGGTAGATGTTCTTGCAACTTGCCTGGAACGCAGTCGTTACACAAAGACTCAAACCGAATTGTCTCCTCATGAAAGATTCTTGAATGTGGAGAATTGTTTTTCTGTTAACGGAAACCGCAACTTAAAGAGAAAAAACATACTGTTAGTTGACGATGTATTGACAACCGCGGCCACATCTTCAGAAGCCTCAAGGGCATTAAAAAATGCTGGCTCAGGAATTGTTTTTGTATTAACATTAGCTAATTAAAATGAAAATACTGCGAAGCTACTTCTTAAAAGAATTTATCGGGCCTCTATTTCTTGCGCTTGGGGTTCTTACCTTTGTCATGCTCCTCGGAAATCTTATTAAAATTGCCGATATGGTAATTAACAGAGGAATTGACATTGGAAGCGTCTCTAAGCTTTTTCTTTTCATGATGCCTGCTCTAATCAAATATACTCTACCAATAGCTTCTCTTGCCGCTATCTTACTTTCACTTGGAAGGCTCTCCAGTGATAATGAAATAATCGCAATCAGGGCAAGCGGGATTAACCTCTTTAGCCTGATTCTTCCTCTTCTCATAGTAGGCTTTATTTTAAGCCTTGTTTTGGTTATCTTTAATGACAGGGTTATCCCTTACGCCCATTTTGCTTCAAGGAAGACGTTAATGGAGGTCGGGATAAAAAACCCGACTGCAGCCCTTGAAGAAGGAGTCTTTATAAATTCTTTCCAAAAATACATATTGTTTATTTATAGAGTTGACCAGAAAAAAAACAAACTAAGTAATATACGTATTTATGAACCTCAAGGTGAAGATAAACCAACCCGCACAATTATCGCAAAAAGCGGCGAGTTTATTAGCATCCCGGAAAAAAGCAGCGTAAAGTTAAAACTCATGGACGGAACCAGTGATGAACCAGACCCGGAGAATCCTGCTAACTTTTATAAGCTGAATTTTAAAACTTATTTCATGAATTTAAACCTAGCGCAGACTAGAGATAAAAATAAAATTGAGAAAAAGCCAAAGGATATGACAATAGTTGAATTAGAAAATGAAATTGCAAAATTAAAAAAAGAAGGAATTGAGCCAACCCCTCTTCTTACAGAATTAAATGAAAAAGTTTCGCTTGCTTTCTCCTGCCTTGGTTTTATGCTACTTGGGATACCGATGGCAATAATCACCAGAAGAAGAGAAAAATCAATAAATTTCGGAATTGCATTCCTTATTGTGGGAGTTTATTATCTTTTACTTATGGGCGCAGAAGCCATAAGCTTGCAAGGAATAATGCCTCCGCAAATTGCCCTATGGATCCCTAATTTACTTATGGGGGTAATTGGCACTTTTCTCCTGATCAAACTATGCGCATCTTAGACCGCTATATTTTAAAATCTTGCCTCGGCATTTTCTTCGGCTGCCTTTTCATTTTCTTATTTCTTTATGTAATCATTGATATCTTCGCTAATCTTGACCAGATTTTAAAACAGAAGGTTGCAATCGAAATGCTTTTGCAATACTATCTGTCGTATCTGCCGATAATTTTCGTCCAAGTCTCTCCTATAGCTTGCCTTTTGAGCACACTTTATACTTTCGCGAAACTCAACCGAGGGAATGAAATTATCGCAATGCGTTCAGCGGGATTAAGCATTTTCCAGATAACAAAAACAGTGCTCTTATTTGGTGCACTAATCAGCCTCTTTGTTTTTCTTGCAAATGACAAGATTGTCCCCCCTGCCATGGCAACTAACCAAAGAATCAAAGATCAGATGGACAACAACACAAAGAAACAAAATGAAAAAAAGAACGAAATTATCACCAACCTTTCTATGTATGGGCTAAAAAACCGCTTATTTTTTGTAAATAAATTTACCGTGGCGACTAATACCATGGAAGGCATTACCATCTTAGAGCATGACGAACATCAGAATATTACAAAAAAGGTTGTCGCAAACAAAGGAATATACAAAGATAACCACTGGCTATTTTATCAAAGCATTACCTACAACTTTGACATAAGCGGGCAGGTATTACAAGAGCCGGAATATTATGATGAAGAAATAATGACTATCCCTGAATCTCCTGCTGACTTCATCAATCAAAGGCAGCGCGTAGACTTTATGACAATTGCACAGATTGAAAATTACATATGGAGATTATCCAAAAGCGGGGCAACTACGGTTATCAGAAACCTTAAAATAGACCTTTATCAAAGATACACTTCGCCATTTACCAGCCTGATTATCATGCTTCTGGGTATTCCTTTTGCTCTAATGATGAAAAAACGCGCAACCGGAGTTTCTTCTCTTGGTTTTTCAATTATGGTAGGATTTCTTTATTACGTTATTAATGCGGTAAGCATTGCCTTTGGCAAAGGCGGGATATTAATGCCGATACTATCTGCTTCTCTAAGCCATATTATCGCGATAATATTTAGCCTCTATTTAATCTTTAAACTTCCTTAAACGAATATACTCTCGGTATCCTTGCTCCAAACCCACAAACAATTTCATAAGGAATAGTCCCGGAAATGCGCGCAAGCTCTTCTGTTAGAATCTTATTCTTTCCTTGCGAACCGATAAGTACAACTTCATCCCCTACATTAACCTTTAAATCCCCGACATCAACCATTATCTGATCCATACAAATCTTTCCGCTAATTTTAAAACGCTTACCCTTAATCAAAACCGGAGCCTGGTTTGATAAATTCCGGGGATATCCATCTCCGTAGCCGATAGGAATGGTTACGATTTGAGTAGGTTTTTTTGTAATATAATCATGGCCATAGCTAATGCCATATCCTTTTGGGACTTTTTTTACATAGATTACCCTTGTCTTAAGGCTTAATACCGGCTTAAGATTAACCTCTAAGCCTTCTTTAGGAGACAACCCATAGATTACAAGCCCGGGCCTGACCATATTAAGGTGGCTATGGTTATAATCAATAAGGCCCATACTATTTGCAGCATGGAATAAATTAATCTTAATACCCAATTTATTTAGCTTCTGGATCAATTTCTCAAACAATTTGATTTGGTATAAAGTAAAATCTTTATTTAAATCAGCAAAAGGAAAATGCGTAAAAACTCCTTCAATATTCACAAACCTTAACTTTGATATTTTTTTAATAAGCGCATCTGCTTCTTGATGTAAAACTCCAATCCTGCCCATTCCGGTATCAACTTTTACATGTAAATTAAGATGTTCTGAGCGCGACTTGGCGAAATTATTTAATGAAACTGCAAGTTCCTCATCACAGACTGAAGGAGTAAGTTTATATTCAAAAACAGGATCTATATCTTCCTTCAAAATCAAGCCTAAAATTAAAATGGGCAGATTTATCCCAGACTCCCTTAGTTTTATCCCCTCGTCAATTGAGGCAACACCCAAGAAATCTACTCCCGCAGATACAAGCTTTTGAGATACAGGAATTAATCCATGCCCATAAGCATCGGCTTTCACGGTCACCATAATCTTCGTATTAGGAGCAACCCTGCCCTTAATCTCTTTAAAATTATGCAGGATGTTGCCTAAATTAACCTCTGCCCATGTCGGTCGATAACCGATAAAATTAATTTTGTCCATAGTTACTTTCGCCTTACCTGGCATTCTTTCGGGTAAAGATAAATTGGTGAAAGCTCAAAACAATTATCGAGCTTCTTATTCTTAATCCTCTCCAAGGCAAGTTCAATTATATTACGCGGCTTAGGATACCAGTACTCTTTATCTAAAATAACAACTCCTTTTACTTGAGCAATCAGCTTGTCTTTATATAAATTAACTGCATCCCCCAGAACTATACTCCTTGGCTTAATCAATTTAAATAGTTCATCTTCGTTTAGAAGTAAGTATGGTTTTGTTTTAACCAGACCTGCCTTATTCTTTCTAAAAACACTAGTATAGATAAGGCTTCTTTTGGCATCAATAATCGGGACAATGCTTAAGCTCTCCTTCAAACAATTTTTCGCTAAGATATCCAAAGAAGGCACGCCAACCATCGGCTTTTTTACTGACCAACTTAAACCCTTTAATGCCGCAAGGCCGACACGCATTCCCGTGAAAGACCCCGGGCCAAGCCCGCAGGCAAAATAATCTATATCTTCAACTTTTAGCCCTAAAGCATCCAAAACTCTTTTTATGCTGACAGTAATTACTGCAGAAAGCTGACGGCCAACTTCAAAAGTATATTCATAAACTTTTAAATTATCATACACTCCGATGCACAAATAACTTGTGCTAGTATCAACTGCTAATATTTTCATGGATATCCTTTAATAGCTCCTTGTAACGATTCCCGAATGCGCTGAATTTTATTGTTCTTTTGGTTCCCCCCAAAAGAGACAATTCAATCTTTAAGAATTCCTTAGGCATTAAAAAATTCAGCCTATCCGCCCATTCTATTATCGCAATTCCCTGCCCGTAAAAATATTCTTCGTAACCTAAACCCAAGATATCCCCTACCTCACTTAATCTATAAAGGTCAAAATGATACAGTGGCAAAGATTTTCCCATATGCATCCGCATAAGCACAAATGTAGGGCTGATTACTTTTTCCTGAGAAATCCCTAAGCCTTTAGCAATACCTTTTGTCAAAACAGTCTTACCAGCGCCTAAATCCCCGAACAAACAAATTATATCAGAAGGTTTCAGGATTTTTGCGATTTTTTTACCGATATTTAATGTATTTACTACGGAATTAGATACAATTTTCATTTTCTTTAGAAATGGCTAAACCCCTTTAGATCAATATCTTTTACTATATTCTTAAGATTTACTATTTTTAAACCTCCGGATTTATCAACAATTTCTCCGATTGGTTTATAAATCTTTAGCTTCTTACTTAACAACTTCTCTGCTTCTTTTTTAGATAGAGTAAAAAGTAGTTCAAAATCCTCTCCCATAAAAAGCGCCTCTTCTAAATTTTTCGCATTTCTATCTTTGGGAATCAAACATTCATAAATAACTGCCCCGACCTGACTTTGTTCTAAAATGTGCCGCAAATCCTGCGCCAGTCCATCAGAGATATCAATCATTGCATTAACTTTAAAATTCTGGACCAAAAACCTGGATTCTTTTAGCCTTGGAGAGAACTTAAGATGCTTTCCGCGGATTGAACCGCCAAGAGCTCCGGTAACAAATATAATGTCGCCTTTTTTTGCGCCATTTCTTAATACCAAATGCTGTTTGGCAACACTACCCAGCATACTTACATCTAAAATCAACTTAGGAGCTTTGCTGATATCCCCCCCTACGATATTTATACGAAACTGCCTTGCCAAATCAAACATCCCCTTAGCAATCCTATCTATCTTTTCTACACTTAAATATTTAGGCAAGCCCATTGATACAACACAATGGTTAGGAATCCCCCCGCAGGCGGCAACATCACTAATTGAAATTGCCAAAGCCTTCCTGCCAATTAGCTCTAATTTATCCTTAAAAGTAAAATCCTCATTTTCAACTATCATATCGCAGGTAAAAAGCTGGAAATTATTTTTATCAAGTTTTAATACCGCGCAATCATCTCCGCTTCCTGCCACAACAGAAGAATCTATTTTGATTTGTTTCTTAAACCGCTCAATCAAACCGAATTCTCCAATATTCTTTAATAACATCGTTATCCTAGTATTTTCTTAATATTAACCTTGTTAGGATGCTTGATAACCCCATGGTCAGTAATAATTGCGCTGATTAATTTAGCTGGAGTCACATCAAAAGCCGGATTATAAACCTTTACTCCTGCGCAGGCAATCGGCTGCTTAAAAAACAAACTGGTAATCTCCTTAGCATCTCTTTGCTCAATTGGAATTTGCTTTCCGGAATTAATACTTAAGTCAAAAGTTGATTTTGGAGCCGCGATATAAAAAGGGATATTATGGAACTTGCTTAAAACAGCTAAGCTATATGTTCCGATTTTATTGGCCGAATCCCCATTAGCAGCGATCCTGTCTGCTCCGGTAATTACTTTGTTAATTTTTCCCTGCCCCATTAATGAAGCTGCCATATTATCACAAATAAGCGTCACATCAATACCGTTTCTCTTTAATTCCCATGTCGTAAGCCGAGCTCCCTGCAAAAGAGGCCTTGTTTCACAAGCAAACACCTTAAACCTTTTTCCTTCTTTTTTAGCACTATAGATTACTCCAAGCGCAGTGCCATAATCAATGGTTGCAAGGATTCCAGCGTTGCAAACAGTCAAAACATTATCCCCATCTTTAATTAATTTCGCGCCAAAAGAACCGATATTCCGGCAAGAAAGCATATCTTCCTGTATGATATTCTGTGCCTCATTAAAAAGGATATCTTTTATTTCGCTAATTGGCTTATCTTTATTTATCAAGGCGATTTTATACATCCTATCCAAACCCCAAAAAAGATTCTTTGCTGTTGGTCTTGATGACCCGACATAAATAATTATATCTTTTAATCTCTTTGAAAATTGCTCAAAATCCTGCGATTTCAGATCTTTAACACCTAGATAAACCCCTAAACCGGCAGCCCCGCCTAATGCAGGAGCACCACGTACCTTAAGCAACTTTATCGCCTCCCAAAGCTGCTTTAAATCCCTAATATAACAATACTCTAATTTACCCGGTAGTTTTGTTTGATCAATAATTTTAATGCTATTTTTACTCCACTCAATAGTCTTTAAGCTCATATTATTTAACCATCCTTTAATTCTTTTTCAATAAGGCTGATTCTTTCCTTTATCTGCTTTCTAATACTCCGGCATAAACCGGGTTTAAGCAATTCCAAAACTTTTCTATAGGCCTTAAGAGAACCATCGTAATCGCCAAGATTATATAATGCATCTGCCAGATTATCATAAGTAACCGCCCTGCCCGACTCAAGAGATAATGCTTTCTTAAAACATTCTATTGCCTGGCTGCATTTCCCGATGTTATTTAAAAGCCAACCCTTATTATGATATATAGTAGCATAATCCGGCTCTACCTCAATACCCTTGTCAAAATATACAAATGCATCATCAATTATCCCAAGCTCCACCATACAAAGAGCTCTATCATTGTATGAGCCGCCGTCTTTGGGGTTGACCTTGATTGCCGCATCAAAATGCTCGATTGCCGAAGCAAAATTTCCTTTCAAAAGTTGTAACTGCCCTTTAAAATATTCCCTCTCTCCATCAAACTGCTTGCTCTTGGCTTTCTTAAGGCCCTGCCGTGCAACCTGCAATGCCTTAGCCTTGCTTCCATAAGTGATGGCGTAATCAAGCTTTGCCCTCATTGAAATTAAATCACAATTTTTACCCATAATTATAAGCCGATTATTTTAGCAAAAATACTTTTCTTTATTTTAATTGCCTTTTCAGGACAGACTTCCTGGCAGCAAAAACAAGCAATGCAACCCGAATGATCAATCACAACCTTTCCATTTTTAATGGATATTGCCTTTTGCGGGCAGGCTTTAATGCAAGAGGCGCATTTAACACAATTATCATATTCAACACAAGGATAAAATTTAATAAGCCTTCTTGCTAGATTAATAACCGGCTCGGGGATATGCCTTCTTAACAAAGAAGTTGAAGGAATTTTAAAAGGCTTACCGATAATATTATCAAGATTTTCACCAAGGATAGAAATAGAATCTAAATCCGAAACTCCTAACCCCCTGCGGGAAGCTTCTTTGGTAGTCAAGCAATCCGTAGGAGCTATCCCCATTACCTTGGCTAAAACACTGTCTACTGCTACTCCATCAGTTCCTGCGAATAATAAACCTATCTTACGCAATTTCCCGCTTGTTCCCGGGCCATCCCCTTCCATAGCCATAATCCCATCAACAATATTTAAACACGGGGTTACTTCTTCAAAAATATCTACGATAACTCGCGATAAATCTTCCATTCTAAAATATTTTTTATGTAATTCTGTCTTGTAGCTTCCTGCAACCAAACCAAAATTGTTCTTAATAGCCCCGGTTAGAATTGTCAGGCCATGCGTTTTGAACTTTGGGACATTAACCAAACAATCACATTCATCAAGTATCGCCGCAAGAGGAAACTTATTCCGCCTCCAGCGCCTTCTATCAAATTTTACTAATTCCACATCTTCTTCCGCGCAGACTTTTTTTACCCCTGTTACTTCATAGACCCAATCAACCTTCTCAGAATACCTATCCCAAACACTTGGGCTGTCCCCTAACATAACTCTGCAATTATTTTCTTTTAAAAGCTTAATAACCGCCCTTATTACTTCAGGATGAGTCGTAATCCCTGCCTCTGGATTTTTAGCCATTAACAGGTTTGGCTTAATTAAAACTCTGCTGCCTCGCTTAACTATACTAGAGATTCCCCCAATCAAATCAACCGATTGACGGACTGCCTGCTGCACTAGAATCGATTCATAGCTATCACATTTCGCTACTGCTACTTTAGCATTCATTTCAATCCAAAAAAGTTAACTGCATTATCCGTGGTTAATTTAGCTATTGTTTCAACCGAAACTGCTTTAATTCTTGCCACTTCTTCAGCAAGAATTCTTACCTGCATCGGCTCATTGCGTTTCCCGCGAAAGCCTTCCGGAGATAAATAAGGCGCATCTGTTTCTAATAATAACCTGTCAAGCGGCGTAATTTTAATCATATCTCTTAAGTTTTGCGCTTTCTTATAGGTAATGTTGCAAGTATACGAAATATAAAAGCCTAAATCTAGGCAAGCTTTTAAAAAATCTTCGTTTCCGGAAAAACAATGTAACACCGCCCTTACAGGCATCGCCTCTTTTAATATCCGAATGCTATCCTCCGCTGCTTCTCGGCTATGGATAATAAGCGGCTTATTAGATTCTTTTGCTATGGCTATCATTGACTTAAACATTGGAGGCTGATTTTCCGGCTTAGAGAAATTCTTGAAATAATCTAAGCCAATCTCTCCGATTGCGACAACTTTTTTATTACCTGCCAATTCTCTTATTGCTTCTTCTTCATTTTTATTAAAAGAATCTGCTTCATGAGGGTGGATTCCTACAGCGGCATAAATAAAATCGTATTCTTTTGCTAACTTTACGGAGGCAACTGAAGACTTAAGGCTCGAGCCTATATTTATGATATAACTAATCCCCGAGTTTTTTGCGCGGCTGATAACTTCAGCCCTATCTTGCTCAAACTCCGGGAAATCTAAATGGCAATGAGTATCAACAAGCATTTTGTATTATTTTAAGCTTTAGTTTTTGTGTCAATGCGGGGAAATAAAGGATTGCCTTTTTTAATTCTATCCGTTCCTAACTGCTCTTTAATTGACTCGGATGTTTTTGGCATAAAAGGATAAAGCTCATCTGCCACTTCTCTAATCGCATCCACTAAAACTCTGATAAAAGATTTTAATTCTTTGGTTTTATTTTCTTTAGCTAAGTTCCAAGGCTTTGTTTCCTCAACATACTTATTTGGCAGGCTGATTAGATCCCAGATATATTCAAGGCTCAAACTGAAATTTAATACTTCAGTTGGAATTGCTAGCTTTTCCGGCAGCTCTTTTATTAATTTTTCAATTACCATTCCTTGCTCATCTAATTTACCCTTTTCAGGGACTTCTCCTTGATAATATTTCTCAATCATTGTAAGAGTCCTATAGACCAAATTTCCTAAATCATTGGCAAGGTCTCCATTAAACCTTTTAACAATTGCCTGCTCAGAAAAATTCCCGTCTAAGCCAAATGGGACATCACGCAATAGAAAATATCTATACGTATCTATCCCATATCGATCTACCATCTCAATCGGATTAATTGCGTTTCCACGGGATTTAGACATCTTAGTATCATCTATAAGCCACCAGCCATGGGCGAATATTTTATCAGGCATCCTTACACCCAAAGCATGCAATAAAATCGGCCAATAAATCGCATGGTGCCTTAAAATGTCCTTTCCGATAAGATGCACAATCTCAACATCATCCTGCCACCACTTTGATTGATATTTCCCTTTCTCATTAAAATTACCCACAGCACTAATATAGTTGATTAAAGCATCAAACCAAACATAAGTAACGTGCTCGGGGCTAAACGGTAAAGGTATCCCCCAATTAAGGCGTTCTTTTGGCCTTGAGATACAAAGATCATTTAATTTGTTATGGCGCAAAAAACTTAAAACCTCTTCTCTTCTTGATTGAGGAGAAACAAAATTTACATTATCTTCAATGTATTTAACCAGCCAATCCTGATAGATGGATAATCTGAAGAAATAATTTGTTTCACTGATCTTCTCAACCTTACGCTTACAATCCGGGCAAAGCTGCTCTGTAATCTGAGTTTCCGGCCAGAAAGTTTCACAGGGAGTGCAATACCAACCTTCATATTTAGACGAATAAATTAATTTCTGCCCGCCGGCTTCCTTGTTATGAAGAATTTCCAGCACTCTCTGGACTGTTTTTATATGCCTTTCTTCGGTAGTACGGATAAAATCATTAGGGGTAATCTCTAATTTATTCCAGAGCCCTTTAAATTGCAAAACAACCTTATCCACAAATTCCTGCGGAGTTAATTTTGCTTCATCTGCCGCTTTCTGGATTTTCTGGCCATGCTCATCTGTGCCGGTTAAAAACCAGACATTCTCTTTGCCTAATTGCTTACGCTTATAACGCGAAATAGTATCCGCGGCAATCGTGGTATAAGAATGCCCGATATGCGGGGCAGCATTAACATAGTATATCGGAGTCGTTATATAAAACTTATTTGCCATGTTCTTTTTCCTTAAAACTCACCTCAAAAAGGATCCCGTCTTCAAGCTGGACTGTGGCAGATCTTTTAAAAACATTCACACTTATCACTTTTCCTTTTCCCTTAATAGTATTAATGTGCTCTCCCTCTCGAGGCAAACCTTTAGATAGCATTTTATAAGTTTCGTATTCAAACGAAAGACAGCACATCAGCCTGCCACAGAGCCCGGAAATCTTAGTCTGGTTTAAAGGCAAGCCTTCCTCTTTTGCCATTTTAATTGTTACCGGCTGAAAATCTTTTAAGAACTTTGCACAACACAGTTCTCTTCCGCAAGAACCAAAACCTCCGATTATCCTTGCTTCATCTCTAACGCCAATCTGCCTTAGCTCAATCCGCGCTTTAAAGATTTTAGCCAAATCTTTAACTAGATTCCTAAAATCAACTCTACCATTTGCCGTAAAATAAAAAACTATTTTTGTGCGGTCAAAAGAATATTCTGCCTGAACAAGCTTCATATCTAATTTATGTTCATCAATCTTCTTTAAACAGCTGTTAAATGCCTCTTTTGCCTTAACACGGTTTTCTTCGATTTGCTTTATATCGCCTTCTTTTGCAAGCCTGATTATTTTCTTAATTGGCTCTTTTGAAGCATCTTCTTCAACTGCCTCATTAGGAGAAACAACTTGGCCATAATCAACGCCACGGTCATGTTCAATAATAACGTAATCCCCTTCTTTTAAAACAATTCCGTTTGGGTTATAAAACTGGACTTGGCCCGCGTCTCTTAATCTTACATGTATCATGCCTTCCATAACTGAGCTCCTAGGTTATACAACACAAGCTTGGGATTCATATTCTGCTCCAAAGAAAGCACTGAATCAGATATAGAATTCAATACTCTGTCTAAATCAGCAAAAGTAAATTTATCTTTAAGCTTAAGAAGGTCCTGCTTGCGGTCAAGATTGATAATCTCAACCGAAGGCAGGCCTGCCTTAATCAAATAGACATCCCTAAACCATGCTGCCAATATGTTTAAATAATTTTCAATACACTCTTTTTTTTGGGCTAACACATTTTCAAAATCAGGCTTCGCAGTAAAAACAAATTTATCAACAGCCTTATCTCTTTCAACAAAAATCCCTGTTTCTTTTAAACTTAACGCCCTTCCGATTCTGCCTTCCGAAAAATACGCTAAGAAATGCGCCTTATCTTTTTCAAGCTTGTAATCCGACTCAAAAATCTCTTCAAGCTCAGGCCGCTTAGCAGGGTAAAATCTAATTACTTTGCAACGCGAAACTACAGTTTTAAACAATAACTCCGGTTTTGAGGTCGTTAGAATAATTAAACTATTTCTTGGAGGCTCCTCTAATATCTTAAGCAAAGCATTAGAAGCTTCAGCAGTTAAATTATGCGCATCGTCAATTATAAAAACTTTGGATCTTCCCTCATAAGGCCTTAAATTAATATCCCTTTGCAGTTGCCTGATATGATCAATCTTTATCACATTTGCCGAAGAATCAGGAGCCTTAGCCCCCTCTTGAGCCGGCAAAGAAGCATCAATGGTAAAGACATCCGGATGTTGATTCTTTTCTATCTTTAAACAAGAAGGGCATTTTTCACAAGAATCAACAGAATCAGCCTGGCAATTAACAACTTTTGCCAAAGTTTTAGCAACTAATTTCTTTCCTATGCCTTCTGCGCCTATAAAAAGATAACCTCCCTCAAGTTTTTTATTTTCTATATATCCTTGTAGAAGGCTTATAGCCCTAGCTTGGCCTTTTATATCACTAAATGACATAATGCTCTTACCTTTTCCTGTGTTACGGACAATTCTTTATCTACTTTTACAATCTTGATTCTTTTTGGCTCAAGGGATGCTAACTTTAAATATCCGATTCTTACTTTTTTATGATAAGCAAGCGGGCGCATTTCAATACGGTCTTCTTTTTCATGCCTATGCTTTAAGCCTTTTTCTACAGGAAGATCGAGAAATATTGTTAAGTCAGGGATAATCCCGCCCGTAGCAAAATTTCCGATATTCTTTATAGTTTTTAAATCTATGCCCAAGCCAAACCCCTGATAAACAATTGTTGAATCCATAAATCTATCTGAAATTACAATCTTTCCCTTTAAAAGTGCGGGCTTAATAATATCGTTAACCACCTGAGCCCGGGCAGCCATATAAAGAAGAGTCTCTGATTCAGGACAAATATCGCTTTCAGGGCTAAGCAAAAGCTCACGAATCTTCTCGCTTACTTTTACTCCTCCCGGCTCACGCAGATAAACCACAGGATATCTTTTATCTTTTAAATACTGGTAAAGAAGCTTTGATTGCGTACTTTTACCGCATCCTTCTGAACCCTCAAATGTAATAAACTTACCTTTCATATGACCTAGCCTTTTTAATTTTATGGTTTCGCTTCCGGCGCTGAAAATTTTTGCCGTGCGCTGCGATTTACCACGTCGCTACGGCTTAGCGTTCTTTTATAGCTGTCCTTCGCTCCTCGTAAATCCTTGCGCACTAATGTTAATAGCTGTGCCAAAAATTTTCTAATGCGCCTCCAGCAAAAACCATAAAATTTCTACAATCTTCTTCGCCAAGTAGTTTTACCGAATTTTGTATCTTCTAAAATAATACCTTTCTCTTCCAATTCTTTTCTTATCCTATCAGATAGAGCAAAATCTTTATTCTGCCTGGCATTATTTCTTTTTAATATCGCTTCCTCTACTTCTACATCAGGCATACCGGAAGTTTTTGCGGTAAGCGAGATACCCAGTATCTTTAAAAACTCCCTTATAGTGCTCCCTGCAGAAGAAACAAATTCTTTATTCCCAATATTCTTATTTGCTTCATTAATCAATTCAAAGACCGCGGCAAGCGCTTTAGGCGTATTAAAATCATCGTCCATAGAATTAAAGAATTTTATTTCTGCTTCTTCAATTACAGGAAAAACATTGTGATTAGAGCTAGGCTCTGTTTTATCCAAGAAAATTACTATCCTTTGCAGCGCCTGGCTGGCCTCTTCAATTCTTTCATCAGTATAGTCTATCGGGCTGCTATAGTGGGCGCTTAAGAAGAATAATTTTAAATAATCGGGATTCTTATATTTAGCAATGAAATCCTTGATTGTAATAAAATTACCCAAAGACTTGGCCATCTTTTGGCCATTAATAGTAAGAAGCCCTCCATGCATCCAATATTTTGCAAAAGGCTTCCCGGTTAATGCTTCTGCCTGAGCTGTCTCATTTTCATGATGCGGGAAGATTAAATCGCGGCCTCCCGCATGGATATCTAAGGTATCAACTCCCAAAAATTTCTGGCTCATCACCGAACATTCAATGTGCCATCCCGGCCTACCCTTTCCCCAAGGGCTTTCCCAATAAGGCTCATTTTCTTTTGACTTCTTCCACAAAGCAAAATCCAAATGGTCTTTTTTATTCTCGTTTGGGTCAATGCGGGCTCCACTTTCCATCTGATCAATGGATTGCCCGGATAACTTTCCATATCCGGTAAACTTCCTTACATTAAAATAAACATCCCCTCCGGATTCATAAGCAAATCCCTTTGCAATCAAACCTTCAATATATTTAATCATTTCAGGGATGTTTTCAGTTGCCCGAGGCTCATAATCTCCTTTCTGGATCCCTAATGCCTCTAAATCTTCGTAATATCTACCAATGTATTTCTTAACAAGTTCTTTCCAATCAACTTTTAGCTCGTTAGCGCGATTAATAATCTTATCGTCAATATCGGTAATATTACGCACAAACTTAACTTCATATCCGCGTTGCGATAAGTATCTTCTTATAACATCAAAAATATACAAGCTTCTGGCATGCCCAATATGGCTCTCGTCATAAACAGTAACACCACAAGTATAGATATTTACTTTGGGCGGCTTTAGCGGCTCAAAAACATCTTTCTTTCTACTGAGGGAATTATATATTTGAATAGGCATAAAACGTGGCCGTTTGAATTATTTATTTTTTTCTAAATCTTCAATTCTTTTCTCTAATTCTTCCATTTGCTGCATTATCGGGTCTAATATATGGATATGGTCTAGGCTAATATCAATCTTCTTGCCTTCCTGCTTAGTGATCCTTCCGGGAACACCTACTACTGTTGAATTTGAAGGGACATCCTTGATCACAACTGCATTTGCACCAATATATGAATTATCCCCTATGGTGATATTTCCTAATACCTTCGCCCCTCCTCCAATTACCACATTATTCCCAATTGTCGGGTGCCGTTTACCTTTTTCAAGGCCTGTTCCTCCGAGTGTAACGCCTTGATATAGCAAAACATCATCACCAATTATTGCAGTTTCTCCAACCACAACCCCCATCCCGTGGTCGATAAAAAACCTTTTACCGATTTTTGCACCCGGATGTATCTCTATTCCAGTAAAGAATCTTGCAATCTGTCTTATAAAACGCGCAAAAAAGAATAAATTAATTTTATAGAAGAAATGAGCAACGCGATAGCTAACTAACGCATGCAAACCCTGGTAAAGAAGCAAAATCTCTAAGAAACTTTTTGCTGCAGGGTCTCTTTTTTGCGCAATCTTTATATCCCCGTAAAAAAATATAGAAATAAGTAATAATTTAATTACTCCTAAAGCAATTAAAATTAATAGTATATTTAAAAGGCAAGTCATCTTATTCTCCTTTTTCTAACAATACAACGGCAAAACTTGCGATAGCCTGTTTTTTCCCTATTTCTCCAAGCTTCTCATTTGTCTTAGCCTTTACGCTAACACTATCTTCATTTATGCCAATAATGCGCGCAATCTCTTTTTGCATGTTTTCTTTGTGGCCTGATAACTTTGGCTCTTCGGTTATAACTACTGCATCAATATTATTAATGCTATAACCTTTGTCTTTTATAATCTCATAAACCTTAATTAATAACTCTGTGCTAGCAATCCCTTGGAATATTGGCTCAGTGTCCGGGAAATGTGCTCCGATATCTCCTTGTGCAACTGCTCCCAACAAAGCATCGCATATTGCATGCAAAAGCACGTCTCCATCGGAGTGTCCCAATAAACCTTTCTTAAACGGAATCTCGATGCCGCCTAAAAAAAGTTTACGGCCGCTTACTAAACGATGAATATCATAACCTATACCTATCCTAAGTGACATATTGCTTTTGCTATTCTCCTGTCTTCTGGAGTCGTTATTTTTATATTATTATAAGAGCCCTTAACCAGGCTTACTTTCTTTCCCAGCTTTTCAACCAACATAGAATCATCGGTAACCGGCAATCTTGCATACTTCTTAAACGCCTCTAATATAATCTCTTTTTTAAAAACCTGCGGCGTATGTATTTCCCACAAACAGCTTCTATCTAATGTCTTCTTTACTACGTCTTTACTTCTGCCTTGTACCTTGTGCCTTGTGCCTTCTTTTATCGTCGCCTTTACCGGAACTCCTAAGATTGCAGCACCGGTTTTTTTAGCCTCTTTAATAACCAGACAAACATCTGTTTTGCTTACAAATGGACGGGCTGCATCATGAATTAAAATCAAATCCGCATTATTCTCCACGCTCTTTAACCCATTCATTACCGAATCCTGTCGCTCTTTACCACCTAAAACAACTTCTCTAACTTTCTTAAAATCCTTAACTTCTCTTAATACCCCCTTAAGGTTATAACGATTCCCCACAACAATAATGCTCTTTACGTAAGGAATTTCCGAAAGAGTCTTTAGAGAATATTTTATTATTGAATTATTCCCAATGCGCACCAGAGGTTTCGAAGTTCTGCATTTAAACCTTTTACCCTGTCCTGCAGCCAAAACTATAGCGCTTACAAACATAACTATTTCTCAATCTTTGTAAAAATCATCCTTCCTGCCTGAGTCTGCAGCACAGAAGTTACTGCCACTTTCACATCTTGCCCAAGAAGCCGGCGCGCATCTTCAACAACCACCATTGTGCCATCATCTAAATAACCTACAGCCTGATTATGCTCCTTGCCTTCTTTAATCAATTTAATCTGCATATGCTCACCAGGAAAGACAACAGGCTTAAGGGCATTTGCCAGCTCATTAATATTTAAAACCTTTATTCCCTGAATTCCGGCAACACGGTTTAAGTTAAAATCAACCGTTAAAATTTTAGCTGCTAATAATTTGGCTAATTTAACGAGTTTAGCGTCAACTTCCTGAGTCTCCGGAAAATCTTCTTCTGAAATTGAAATATCAAGGCCTTGCTCCTTCTGAAGAGTATGCAACATTTCAAGCCCACGCCGGCCGCGCTGGCGTTTCATAGGGTCAGTTGAATCTGCAATCTGCTGCAATTCTTTTAAAACAAACCTTGGAATAATTATTTTCCCTCCTAAAAATCTTGATTTACAGATATCAACGATTCTTCCGTCAATAATTACGCTGGTATCCATTACCGCGATTTCCTCGGGCTGGTCCTGCCGGCGCAATCTGACATAAGGGATAATTATATTAAATTCATCTTTGCCGCGTAAAGCCATAACCATCCCCAGATAACAAAATATCAGCGTCAAAGTAACCCTAATAACACTTAAAGTTTCCTGGTCAATAGCAGGAGAAAGCGTAAAAGCGTCTCCTACAAGTTTAGCCATAATTAAGCCTAATATAAGGCCGAATACCGCACTTGATAACCCGCTTACTGAAACCTTACGTAAGCCAATTTCAAGAAGTATCATTATAAGAGCAGCCCCTCCACCAATCGCTATTCCAATATGGCCAATGTTTTTTGCTGCTAAAGACTGGTAGCCAACCATCATGCTTCCTACGATAAAAAGAATGCGTGCCAATAGTACATTCATATTTTTACCTCCTAGAGCACAAGCTCATCCCAAACCATCCTATAGGTTTGGGGACAGTACAACATCCAATGCCTCTTTTAATGTAGACACCGGGATTAACTTTATCTTTTCTTTCTTTTGAGTTAAGTTCTTATAAATATTTTGCGGCAAAATACAATGCTTAAATCCAAGTTTTTCCGCTTCATTAATACGTAAACTCGCATTTGAAACACTTCTAATTTCGCCACTTAACCCTACTTCTCCTAAGAAAATTGCGTCTTCCATAACTACCTGTTCTTTAAAAGCGCTCGCAACCGCAATACAAACTGCCAAATCCGCAGCCGGGTCTTCTATTTTAATCCCTCCGGCTACATTTAAAAATATATCTTCTGTTTCAAGGTGCAGGCCAATTCTTTTTTCTAAAACCGCAACCAGAAGATTAAGACGATTGGAATCAAACCCCTGTGCTTTCCTGATAGGAAACCCAAAATTTGTTTTACTTACCAAAGCCTGAATTTCAACCAATAACGGGCGCGTTCCCTCTAAAACAGCAGTTACAACGGAACCTGAAACACCTCGTGGCTTCTCAGAAAGAAAAATCTCGGAAGGATTTTTTACTTCTTTAAGCCCTCCTTGAGTCATCTCAAATACGCCTATCTCATTTGTTGAGCCGAACCTATTCTTAACAGCACGTAAGATTCTATATAATGCAAACCTGTCGCCCTCAAAGTAAAGCACCGTATCAACGATATGCTCTAGCACCCTTGGGCCAGCGATTGCCCCTTCTTTTGTTACATGCCCGATTATAAAAACCGGAATCCCGCAAGACTTGGCTATCTGGGTCAAAATACTTGCACATTCTCTAACTTGGCTAACGCTTCCCGCCGCAGAAGTAATTGCCGGATCAAAAATAACCTGTATGGAATCAACAATGACCACATCAGGAGCAATTTTCTTAATGTGTTCAGTAATTAAAGAAAGGTCCGTTTGATTTACAATATAAAGGCTCTCTGAATCAACGCTACCTAAACGCTTTGCCCTTAACTTAGTCTGAGCAACAGATTCTTCTCCGCTTATATAAAGAATTGTTTTTCCGGTTTTTGCCAACTGATGCGAGATCTGAAGCGAAATTGTAGATTTTCCTATCCCAGGATCTCCACCGATTAGGATTACCGAACCATTTACTATCCCGCCTCCTAAAACCCTATCAAGCTCAACGATTCCGGTCTTAAGACGAGATTCTTCTCCAGCCTCAACATTTTTTAAAAGAACTGGTGCATCCTTATACAAAGAACTCTTCTGATTGTCTCCGGGCACTTCTTGAGCATAATCTTCCTCTAGAAACGAATTCCAGCTATTACAATCCGGGCATTTCCCGAGCCATTTTGGAGACTGATATCCGCAACTTGAACAACTGAATATTGTCTTTGTCTTCATTCTATTCCTATTGCTAATTACTACTTATTCTCCTTCGTCTTCCAAATCAACTTCCAGGGATGCTTTCGGATATCGGTTGCAAACGCCTCAAACTCTTTATACATAGTATCATCATTAAGAAGCTTGCCGATGGTTCCCTGCCCTTTATTTATTTTTAACAAAGTATCATCCGCGTCAGTAACCACTTTCATTGCCAAGGCCCCTACTTCCTGCATAGAGATTGGGTCCTGGCCAGCCAACTCTTCATTAGCGGCAAGAAAATTTACATAATCTTTCCCCGGCATAATCTCAATATATTTTTCACCTAAAAGGCCTAAGGTATTTACCCAAACAGTAGAGTCCTTTGGAATTTTTACCTTTTCTTTAACCCAAGTCTCTATTTTTACCCGAGTCTTTTTTTCTTCAGGTATAATAAAAAAGCGGATATTTTTCACAACTCCCACATCAACACCAGCAAACCTTACGGGAGCTCCGACTTTAACGCCATTACTAAACCCAAACATAAAATTCACCCGGTAACCATTAGCCCAGGTTTTAAAACCCCCAATAGACAAAATAAATATAGATAAAAGAACAAGGCCGACAAAAACAAAAATACCCACCTTTAACTCTAATTTAGTTTTGCCAAATATCATTTTACTTCCTCCATTATTCTAAAGTTTCAGTAATAGGCCCTTTTGAAAGCCCATTGATAAACTGATGGACAACCGGATTGTCGGAATTCTGGATCTCTCCGGGGTTACCTTCTGCGATAATCTTGCCCTTATACATCATTGCAATCCTGTCTCCAACCGTATAAGCGCTTTTCATATCATGAGTAACAACAATAGAAGTTACTTTTAATTTATCATGCAAATTTTTGATAAGTTGATTTATGCTGTCAGCAGTAATAGGATCAACCCCTGTTGTCGGTTCGTCATAAAGAATAATTTCCGGCTTTATGCAGATTGCACGCGCCAAAGCAACGCGCTTTTTCATTCCGCCGCTTAACTCTGAAGGCATTAAATTTCCAATCCCGCATAAATCTACCATACATAAAGATTCTTCAATTCTTTCAAGAAGTTCTTTTCGTTCAATATGCTGATGCTCAATTAAACCAAAACCTACATTCTCTCCTACGGTCAAAGAATCAAAAAGAGCCCCTCCCTGAAAAACCATGCCGATTTTTAAACGAAGACTGTTTAAATCTTTTTCATCCAACTTAGAAACTTCCTGCCCCTCAACAGAAACCCTGCCTTTTTCCGGCTTTAAGATTCCGACAATATGCTTTAACAATACTGATTTTCCGCATCCGGATCGGCCGATAATCACACAAGTTGAACCCGTTTTAATATTAAGGCTCAATTCATCCAAAACCCTGTGTTCCCCAAAATTTTTTACGACACCGGAAATTTCAATCATTTTTTTAAAACTCTTAAGGAAATATAAAATAAAATATGGCCGTAAAGAAACAATCGGCGATAATAATAAGTATAAAAGTTGTTACAACTGAACGCGTAGTTGCCTGGCCTACCCCTTCAGCCCCTCCTTCAACATTAAAACCCTCATAACAACTAACGATAGCAATGATCATCCCGAAAAACAGCGTCTTAAATAAACCGGTAAATAAATCTTTGTACAATACCGCGTCCACTGTTACTCTCCAATACATACTTGAAGAAATTCCAAGTTTGAGTGTACAGATTAAATAACTACCGAAAATCCCAATTGCATCAGCAAATAGAGTTAACAAGGGGAGCATTAATGTCAAGGCGATAAACCTTGGCACTACAAGATACTTTACCGGGTTTGTCGCAAGTGTTTCCAAGGCATCTATCTGCTCGGTAACCTGCATTGAACCAAGCTCTGCGGTAATTGCAGCTCCTACCCTGCCCGCTACGACCAGCGCGGTAATTACAGGCCCAAGCTCTCGCACCAAAGAAAGCGCAACTAAACTTGCGATATACATTTCAGAGCCAATGCGCTGCATGAAATATGCGGTTTGCAAAGCAAAAATAAAACCGATAAACAATGCAACCAGTGAAACTATTGGAAGGCTGTCATATCCTGCTTTTTTTGCCTGCTCAATAATTCTATGGTTTTTAAAAGGGGGCTTGAATGACAAATAGCAAGTTTGCGCAAATAAATATGCGCTTCCGCCAAGAAAATGTAAAAACTCAATAAACCTGCGGCCTAAACTAATAAAAAATTGAGTAAACATCATATTTAATTACTACACGAGCTCGAAATACAATTCTTCATTCTTACGGGTAACCTTGATTTTTGAGCCTTCCTTAAACTTCTTTGAGATTATCTCGGAAGCAAGTGGGTCTTCCAAAAATCTTTGTATCGTCCTCTTAAGAGGCCTGGCTCCAAAAACCGGGTCAAAACCTTTTTCAATCAAAAACTCTTTTGCTTCCTGGTCAATATCCAACGAAATATTCTGCTCTTTTAATCGGCTGGCAACATGCCCTATTTCAATATCAATAATCCCAACCAGGTCTTCTTTCAACAAAGGCCTGAATACAATAATATCATCAATACGGTTTAAAAACTCCGGCTTAAATACCCGTTTTACTTCTTCCAAGAGCTTATCCTTCATCTCTTGATAAGTAATTTCTTCTTTTTGAGTTTTGAACCCTAGCGAGCCGGTCTTCCTGATTAATTCAGCCCCTACATTTGAAGTCATAATAATTATCGTATTCCTAAAATCAACTTTCCTCCCAAAACTATCAGTCAATCTTCCTTCTTCAAAAACCTGAAGCAGCAAATTAAATACATCCGGATGTGCTTTTTCAATTTCATCCAAAAGGATTACCGCGTATGGCCTGCGACGCACTCTTTCAGTTAACTGGCCGCCTTCTTCATAGCCGACATATCCGGGAGGAGCTCCAATCAGACGGGAAACGTTAAACTTCTCCATATACTCAGACATATCCAACTGCAAAAGGGCATCTTCATCTCCGAACATAAATTCAGCAAGCGCCCTTGCAAGAAGAGTCTTTCCTACACCAGTCGGGCCCAAAAATACAAAAGAACCAATTGGCCGTCTTGGGTCTTTGATACCAGCACGTGAACGCCGCACAGCATGAGCAATGGCCGAAATAGCTTCATCCTGGCCAACTACTCGTTTATGCAACTCTTCCTCTATTTTTAATAATTTCTCGCCTTCCTTCTCTTCAAGCCTAAAGATAGGAATCCCTGTCCACTGTGCTACAATTTTTGCAATCTCTTCTTCCGTTACTTCAGGGCACATCTTATCTTTTGCCTGAGACCATTCTTTATTTTTCTGCTCCAGCTCAAGGCGGGCAGCTCTCTCCTGGTCCCTTAAAGAAGCGGCCTTTTCAAAATCCTGCGATTTAATAAACGACTCTTTTTCTTTTCTGATTGATTCAACTTTCTGCTCAAGCTGCTTTATATCGGGAGGAACAACCAGGACATTTAAACGTGCACGCGAACCTGCTTCATCAATTAGATCAATCGCTTTATCGGGAAGAAATCTTCCTGAGATATAACGATCTGCTAATTTTGCTGCAGCTTCCAAAGCATCATCACAAAATTTTACACGATGGTGTGCTTCATATTTATCCCTTAAGCCTTTAAGGATATCTACGGTTTGGCTCACCGACGGCGGCTCAACCATAATTGTCTGGAAACGCCTTTCTAGTGCTGCATCCTTCTCAATATATTTTCTATATTCATCCATTGTAGTTGCGCCGATACACTGCATCTCCCCTCGGGAAAGCGCTGGTTTTAATATATTTGAGGCGTCAATTGCTCCTTCCGCAGCCCCTGCGCCGACAAGCGTATGCAACTCATCAATAAAAATAATTATGTCCTGAGAGCGTTTAATTTCTTCCATTACCGCTTTGATTCTTTCTTCAAACTGCCCACGGTATTTTGTCCCTGCGACCATTAAAGCAAGATCCAACACAACTAAACGCTTGCCCCTTAAAATATCAGGGACATTTCCGGCAATAATTGCCTGAGCCAATCCTTCTACTATTGCAGTTTTACCAACTCCTGCCTCACCAAGAAGAACAGGATTATTCTTTGTACGCCTGCTTAATATCTGTATAACACGTTCTATTTCCTGGATTCTATCAATGACCGGATCAAGTTTATTTTCTTTAGCAAGCACTGTTAAATCACGTCCAAACGCATCTAACGCCGGAGTTTTGGTTTTTCCCTGCGAAGTTCCCTGCTGGCTCATCCCCGGAAGAGCAGAGCCTAAAAGTTCCATTACTTCATTTCTAACGGTATTTAAATCCATCCCGAGATTAAGAAGAACCTGCGAAGCAATCCCTTCTCCCTCACGGATAAGGCCGAGCAAAAGATGCTCAGTCCCTATATAATTATGCCCCAAGGAACGCGCCTCTTCCGCAGCTAATTCCAAAGCTTTCTTTGCGCGGGGAGTAAATGGGATATCGCCAATAATCTGAGTCGTTGGCCCGGGCTGGACTAACTTTTCAATTTCAAGGCGGATATTCTCCAAAGAAATCCCTAATTTTTGCAAAACTGCAGCAGCTACACCCTCACCTTCGCGAATAAGGCCTAAAAGTATATGCTCAGTACCGATATAATCATGATTAAAACGCCTTGCTTCTTCTTTAGCTAAAATGATTACTTTACGCGCTCTTTCCGTGAACCGATTAAACATGAGGCCTCCCCTATTAAATTAAACTTAATTTGCTTCTTATGATTTTTGCCCGTTCCACATCCCGTTCTTCCGAAGAAAGTTTTTTATTTTCTATTTTCTGCAGATGAGCAGGCTGCGTAATTATAAAAAGTTCGTTTACCGACCTACGGTCTATGCCCTTAATTACATTACTATCAACTCCAAGCCTGACCATAGACAATAATTCTATTGTCTCCTGGCTTGAAATAATATGTGCACTCTTTAAAATCCCAAGGCTTCTATTAATCCTGTCTTCCATCGCCGCTTTATTTTTGGAGAACAAAGCTTCTCTCGCCTGATTTTCCTGTTCAATAATCTGGCGTATTAAGCCGCTTAAGTTATCAATCAATTCCTCTTCTTTAAACCCTAATGAAAGCTGGTTTGAAATCTGGAAGAAATTGCCGCTTGCCTGCGTGCCTTCTCCGTATAATCCCCGCGTTGTAAAACTTAATTTTGAAATCGCAGCCAAAACCCTGTCAATCTGGCGGGTCATGACTAACGCTGGCAAATGCAACATTACAGATCCGCGCATTCCGGTTCCAGTGTTAGTCGGGCATGCTGTCAGATAACCCCATTCCGGCAAAAAAGCAAAGGTGAGTTCCTTGGCAAAGCTATCATCAAGTTTATTAATTATATTCCATGCTTCAAAAAGATTAAATCCGGATTGCATAACCTGCATCCTAATATGATCCTCTTCGTTGACCATAACCGCGATAACTTCATCCTGATCAACAACTACAGCCCTTGACTCAGACTTCTGGGCATGCTCTAAAGACATGACATGTCTTTCTACTAAAAACTGCTTATCAACGCTATCTAATTCTTGAAGTTTAAAAACAGTAGTCTGCTTCAAGAGGTCAATTTTGTTTACAGCATCTTCAATTGCTTTTAAAGAAAGCTCCCCCTGCTTTTTATTTGCCCAGTGAGGAAATGGAAATTTCTCTAAATTTCTTGCAAGCCTGATACGGCTTGAGATTACGATATCTGAGTTTGGGCCAGTGCCTTTCAGCCATTCGCTTGTGTGATTAATAAGGTCGTTTATCTTCATTTATTATCTTCCTTGGATTCATTTTTATCATTTGATTGATTGATCTCAAGCTCTTTTATTTGATCGCGCAACTTCGCTGCCTCTTCAAACTCTTCATTATCAATTGCCTTCTGTAAATTATGGCGTAATTCTTGCAGGCCTAAAGTTTTCCTCTTTGTTTTCTTTTCAGCTTTAACAAAAGGAGATTTTCCAATATGCTGTATTGAACCATGAATCCTCTTAAGAAGAGGCCCTAAATATTTTTTAAAAGTAACATAGCATTCCCCACAGCCAAGCCTGCCTATTTTCTTAAAATCTTCGTACGTCAGGGAACAACCCGGGCATTTGACAGTCGCTCCACCCGTTTCCTTGGTAGGCTTTTCAAAATCAGCAAGGCCTGCCAAAAGATCGCTTAAGCCAAATTGCTGTTCCATCTGAGCACTTTTCTGGCGAGCGCATTCTTCACATAAATGCAGTTCATTAATCTGATCGTTAATAATCTCTGTCAAATGAACAGTAGCTGCAACCTTACCGCAGACATCGCATAACATTAATATCTAACCCCCTCTTTCTTGGTGATCTCTTTAAACTTTTTCATTAAAGAAAGTGTTGTCTTGCCGGGCCGGCCTTCTCCAATGATACGCCCATCTACTTTCACTACCGGAATAATTTCCGCGGCTGTACCCGAAAGGAAACACTCATCCGAGATAAAAACCTCGTGCCGCGTAATTACATGCTCATGCACAGAAATTTTAGCTTTTTTTGCAATCTCCATAATAGAATCTCTCGTAATCCCTCTTAAAGTCCCCATACATTGAGGAGGAGTATAAAGATGATTATTTTTCACGATAAAAATATTGTCCCCCGTGCATTCTGCCACATACCCAAGAGAATCAAGCATTATTGCTTCATCGCATCCAGAGTTTACCGCTTCAATCTTCGCAAGAATATTATTCAAATAATTCAAAGATTTAATCTGCGGGTTAAGCGCTTCAGGAAGATTCCTTACTGTCGGAACAGTAATAATTGACAAACCTTCTTTATAAAATTTCTCCGGGTAAAGCGCAATCCGATCAGCAATAATAATAACCGTGGGCCTTCCAAAACATTTGCGCGGGTCTAAACCTAAATCTCCTTCTCCGCGGGTAACGATTAAGCGGATATAAGCATCTTCCAGCTTATTTTCTTTTAACGTAGCAACTACCGCTTTAATCATCTGCTCTTTAGTTATGGGGATCTTAATCATTAAGCTATGCGCTGACTCGTAGAGCCGCTCAATATGCTCCTTTAGTTTAAAAACCAAACGCTTGTAGGAACGAATCCCCTCAAACACTCCATCACCATAAAGTAAACCGTGATCAAAAACTGAAATCTTCGCGTTATTCTTATCGTAAAATTTTCCATCAATATAAATTTTCATAATTTCCTCCCTGGGCACCAGCCCGCCCCAATTGCCCTACCAAGGGCACACTTTGCCTTCCGATAGGCAAAGGTGTGGTAGGTTAACTAACAAGTAATCCATCTTTCAAATGATATATCTTATCTGCCTGTTTAGCTAATTCAACATTATGCGTTACCATAACAACTGTCATGTTATTTTTTTTGCTTATATCCGATATCAAAGAAAAAACCTCTTCTCCTGATTTAGAATCAAGATTCCCTGTCGGCTCATCGCACAAAAGCAAATCCGGCTTATTAATTAACGCGCGGACAATAGCAACTCTTTGTTTCTCCCCTCCTGACAACTGCCCGGGGAAATGCGTAATACTGTTTATCAACCCAACGTCTTTTAAAGTTTCTTTCGCCTTATGCACAAGGTCAGCTTTATCAATCTTAACTTCAGGATTAATCAAAACAGGAAAAAGTACATTCTCTAAAACAGTAAAGTCGGGCAATAGATGATAAAATTGAAAAACAAAACCGAATTTTGTATTCCTTAAACGGGAAATCTGCCGGTCGGAAAGAGAGTAGATGTCTTCTCCTTCAAAAAAAACTCTTCCCGTTGTCGGAGAATCAAGCCCCCCTAAAATATGCAAGAGAGTTGATTTTCCTGCTCCTGAAGGCCCAACTACTGCCACAAACTCTCCGTTATTAATTTTCAAATCTATATCGCTTAAGACTTGTAATTTTCTTTTTCCCACACTATAAACTTTTTGAATATTCTTTGCTTCAATCATATCTATTCATACCTTAATGCTTCAACCGGCTCTAATTTTGCAGCTTTAATTGCCGGATAAATAGTAGAGATAAAAACAATAGTTATTGCGCTAGCAATAATCAAAACCATATCCGGCCATAACTCAATAGAAACCGGAAGCCTGTCAATATAGTAAATGTCCGACGGTAATTTGATAAATTGGTATTTTTTAAGCAGCCAACATAACAAAATTCCACCCGCGGAACCAAGAAAAGTCCCAAGTAAACCGATAATTAAACCCTCCATCATAAAAATCTTCTTAATCCCGGAACTTGCCATGCCTTGCGCTCTTAATATCCCGATATCTTTAGTTTTATCAACAACCATTACAATAAGCGTACTTGCGATATTAAAAGAAGCAACCAGTATTATAAGCGCAAGAATAATAAACATAGTAAATTTTTCTAATTTTAACGCTGCGAAAAAACTACTATTAGCCTCCATCCAGGTCTTTAGATTATATTCAAATCCTAAGCTCTTTAACAAATCTTCTCTAACCTTATCCGCGGAATAAAGGTCTTTTAGCTTTATCGCTACAGCGCTAATCTGGTTAGGCAGTCCTAAAATATCCTGAGAGGCCTTAATACTTGTAAAAATAAGATTAAGGTCATAATCATACATTCCGGAATTAAAAATTCCTGCGACTCGTAAATCATATTGCTTTCCAAGAGGAGAATAAATAGTAAGACGCGAATTCAGATTTTTGCCTAGATAAGCGGCAAGTTCTCTTCCAATTATTACTCCATCATCTCCAAGCTTATCAATATCTCCTGCGATAATATATTGCTTAACTTTTGTAACTTGGGGCTCAGTTAAAGGGTTTATGCCTTTAAGGCTGACGGCAAAATACTTAGCTTCTTCTTTAATTAAAACTTGCCCCTGAACATACGGACTAATACCTTTTACTTGCGGGTTTGAAGCTATTTTTTTTAATACAGAGTCGTATTCAATATTAGTTAGCGGCTTGTATCCTGCTAAAGTAATGTGAGAATAATTGCCTACAATTTTATCGCGCAAATCCTTGTCAAATCCGGTCATAACCGCGATAACAATAATCAAGGCCATAACTCCGATAGCAATCCCTAAGACTGAAATAAGGCTTATCAAAGAAACGAATTTCTCTTTTCTTTTAGCGAGCAGATAACGCCAGCTTATGAACAACTCAATACGCATATTAATCGGGCCTTAACAAAGGAAATAAAATTACTTCCCTTATTGAGGGTTGATCCGTAAGGAGCATAACCAATCTATCAATTCCAATGCCTAATCCTCCAGCGGGAGGCATACCATGTTCTAAGGCCAAAACGTAATCTTCGTCCACTGTCTTCATTTCATCTTTATTCAAATCCCCAATTTCTTCTTCAAACCGTTTTTTCTGGTCGCGAGGGTCATTTAACTCTGAATAAGCATTCCCGACTTCCATGCCGGCAATATATAATTCAAATCTTTCCGAAATAAGAGGGTCTTCTTTTTTAGTTTTAGCCAACGGCGACATACTTGTAAAATAATCCGTGACAAATGTCGGGCCAGCGTTCATTTCCTGCTCTAATATATCCTCAATTATTTTTCCTACCTGAGTACGGCTTAACCTTACCGCATCTTTACCAAATCCTTTTTCCTGCAATTTCTTTAACATAAGTTCCGGCTCATCTTTTGGCTCAATACCAAATCTTTCTTTTACAACTCCGGCAAAAGAAATCCTCGTCCATGGAAGCGCCAAATCAATAGTCTTGCCCTGATAAACAAATTTAGTGTCCCCCAAAGCTATTCTTGCTGCCTCGGTAATCATATTTTGCGCTAAGTCCATCATATCTTCAAAATTAGCATACGCGCAATAAACTTCAAGCATGGTAAATTCAGGGTTATGCCTCGTAGAAACTCCTTCATTGCGAAAACTACGGTTTATCTCATAAACCCTATCAAGCCCGCCGACTAAAAGCCTCTTTAAATACAATTCGGGAGCAATCCTCATAAATAACTCAAAACCATATTCATTATGAAAAGTTTTAAAAGGCCTGCCGGCAGCTCCTCCGGGGATAGGATGCATCATCGGAGTTTCAACTTCCAAAAATCCCTTTGCGTCTAAATAATCCCTGATTGCTTTTATAATCTTAGCTCGCTGTAAAAAAACCTTCTTTACTTCTTCGCTTGAGACCAAATCCAAATAACGCTGCCTATACCGGGTATCAACATCTTTTAAGCCATGCCATTTTTCCGGAAGAGGCCTTAGCGCCTTAGAAAGGATTTTAAATTCTTCAACCTTAATCGTAGGCTCTCCGGTGTGAGTCTTAAAAAGCTCTCCCTTAACACTCATAAAATCAGCTATATCAACATCATCTAAAAGGCTAAAAACTTCCTTTCCAATGATATCCGCTTTCATATATAGCTGGAGGCGGCCGGTTGTATCCCTTAAGTCCATAAAGATAACCTTACCGTGCTGCCTTTTAGCAGTAATTCTACCGGCAACACAGGTTTTTGAAGCCTCCTGAAAATCCTTTAAAACACTGCCGATATCCACTCTTTCTTTAGGAGCGCTATCGTAAACAGATATACCTTTTTGTTTTAAAGACTCTAATTTGTCTATTCTCTGCTGAATAATCTCATTTATTTCCATAGTTTTTTAATTATATATTATAATTACTCCTCTGTCAATTAAAGAAAACCCGTCTTTTGCTAAGACGGGTTTTGCTTCTTGCCTTACTTTATCTTATTATATTTCAGGCTGTTAACTAACTTTATATTCGCTTAATTGCTTGATCCTTTTGAGCATGTTTGGATGCGTGCTCAAAGCCTCTAATAATCTGTCACCAAAGTTTAATTTAACACTCTTGGATTTTAGCAACATTAACTCACTTGAGTCAATTGTTCCATCTTTATCTAAATCCAACTGGCTCAATTCTTTAACTTCGCTCAAAGCCCTTGAAGGGTCATTTACAAAAAAGGCTTTTAATCCTTCCACTTCTTTTATAGAATCTTTATTCATTCTAGCTGATCCATAGGCTAATTTATATAAGCTGGATGCTAAACTTGAAGGCTTATTACCTAACTCAATTGAACCTCTATCCGCAAAATACTCTCTGATGCGAGAAGCGTAAAGCACCAAAAGGTTAGTTATAAAATAAAAGATAAAAGCTGCCAACCCAATCAAAGCAGTATTCCCTCCTCTTTCATCCCGCCTTCTTCCATAGAATAAAAACTGCCAGGCGATCCTATACATTATCATCGGGATAACTGAAAGAAGCGTAATTGTTAAAACATCCCTATTTTTAAGGTGGCTTAATTCATGGCCTAATACCGCCTTTAGTTCTTCCTCGTTAAGCAGGTTTAAAATCCCCTCCGTAACACAAACCCTTCCGTCTTTAATTGACCTGCCGAAAGCAAAGGCATTGGGAAGCGGTATTTGCGCAACACAAACTCTTGGAGCCGGAATCCCTGCCCTCATCGCAAGGCCTTCAACCATCTGATAAAGCCTTGGATATTCCTGCCTTGAGACATACTTAACACGCATCGTCCACTCAACGATCTTAGGCCCGATCATATACTGAATAAACATCATTACCAATGAAAGCCCGAGGTAAAAATAAAAATTACTTACTCCCATATACGAGCCAATCATAACAATAACCGCATATATGATCGCAAAAAGAACTGCCACTAATAGATACATCCGTAATTTCAAGAAAAACATTTTAATCTACCCCCTTACATTTTAAAGAAAGGCCGGGATTATCTCCGGCCTTGGATTTTATTTCTCTACTTTTGCCTTGATTATATAACGAATAACTGGATTGTCAAGATTATCAGTATTAACATAGATAAACTGCTGCACATCCCCGGAATAACCTTTTGAATTGAATGCAACCTCTAACAAAGTAGTTTCCTGCGGCTTAAGCGTTTTATTCTTAACATCTGAAACCGTACAACCACAAGACGTAGAAACCTCCCTTATTTTAAGAATCTTTTCAGTTTCATTTTTAATTAAAAAACTGTGCTTCGCAATTTCCCCTGCCTTAACTATCCCAAAATCCCATTCAAGAGGATTGCTATTCCCGGCAAAACAACATGAGAAAGATAAAAACGCTATGCAAATGACTAAAAACTTCCTAAACATTACCCCCTCCAGATTAAAAATATTCCTAAACCAAAAAATAAGAATATCATTAATAATTTTATCGTTAAGAGATGCTTCTTTAAAAAGTTAGAAAAATTATTCGGCGTAGTCCCTGCAAGCGCCAAAATAAATATAACCAAAAGCGGAATTATAAACATTAAATTATAAATTAACAAATAAAGCAAAGCCTGAAATTTAAGAGTTGCCGTTTTTAAAACAAAGCTTATCGTGGGAAGATAAGTTTGCCCTGTGCAAATCGCTTCTAATATAGAAACCGAGACTCCGGTAACAAACGCTGTAGAAATTATCGGTAAGAGATGTAACCGTCCGGAAACTGCCTTTTCTTGTTTTCCTTTTTCTTTGCGATAATGCAATCCGATAACATAATGAATTTTATTCTTTATTGATTTAGGAAGCTGCAGCAACAACCCTTCAGTATCCCCCGTTTTCTTATATTTAAAGAAATCATACAAGGCAAAACAACCTAAAATCACACTTAAAATTCCTATAGAAAAGTTCGCAATTTTAGTAACCATCCAGAAGCCCTTTAAAGCATAAAGAAAATTAAAAACACCTAATCCCAATAGAAAATATGTCAAAAATACTGCTAAAATAAAACTAAGCCCAATAACAATGAGCTCTCTTCTTCTATACCCTTGAAAAGAAAGAAAAGAAACAAAGAAAACTATCACTGTAAAAGCGCAAGGATTTATCCCATCAACTAAGCCCGCGCCAACAATAGCGGCTAATTTAAAACTCTTAAAATACTTAACTATATCTATTTTCGCAACCTCATCCTTATAACCTTGATTATTCAAAGCATCGGAAATAAAGCTCGTAAGAGCAATTTTAACCTGGCCCTCTGTAGTAAGAAATCTTCCATTAAGAAAAAATACCGGTAGATCTATTTTTAGATTAGCCAAGTATTTTTCTTTTAAACCAAGCAGATGTTTATAGTTTTCCACGTCAGAAATATCCCTATATTCAATTTCAACTCTGCCTTTAAATTCTTTCTCAATCTCGGGCATTACTTCGTTCTTGACTTCAATACAACGATGGCATGAAGGCGAATGGAAAATTACCAGCTTAGCCAATGGCTTTTCACCCTGGCAATATGCAATTATAGGAATTGCGGTTATGATAACAAAAATTAAGAATAACTTCAGCCTTTTCATAAATATATAATACATTCATTCCCTCCAAATTCAAGTAAAAACCAAAGTCAAATATTTAAATTGACAGCATAACTGATTTATAATAAACTTAAAATCACTATGGGCCAAATAAGGTTAACCCTGCAAAACCGGATTACCTCACTTCTGATTATCTCATCCATCCTATTTATCAGTGCGTTTACCCTTATTCAGCTTAATAACCAGATTGCCAGCATCAACAGATTCAATTCTTACCAGGCAAATTTTGCCAGCATAATCGCCAAAAATAATCTAGAAGCAGCTGTAAAACAAGCTGAACCAACTACTATCTCAGACTTAATCCAAAAGAGCCTTAACGACCTCTCCAGCGGCGGAGTTATTAAAAATGCCACGGTTTTTGATGCTGAAGGAAAAGTTTTGGCTTCTACGGACTCTAAATCTGTCGGAGAAACCGTCCGTTATAAAGAACTCAATAAATTTTCCCAGCTTGAAGAATTATCCAAATCAGATAAATGGTTCATACCCGAAGTAGACAAAGTTAGGCAAAGCCTTGATTTATACCTGGCAATACGCACCAACCAAACAAAACCTTTGGATATGGTAACAAAACTCTCTTTCCCCCTTGGGAACATTCAAGGTGCTCTCTCGGAAGTCTATCTACCTGTGATTATTACAGTTTTTATCATTGTCTTAGCTAATATCGTTTTTGGATATTTGCTTTCTAAAACCGTTATTGGCCCAATTAAAATACTTAACGAAGTTACAAAAGAAATCGCTCAAGGGGACCTCTCTATCAGGACAAGCATACATACAAATGATGAGTTAGAAGAATTGGGCTCGACATTTAATTATATGACAGAAGAATTAATTAAAATGAAGGATCGCGCCGAAAATGCAAACCCCCTGACCAAACTACCCGGCAATATCGTTATTCATGAACAGATCGAAGAAAGAATCACTAATAATAAGAAATTTATGGTAATTTACTGCGACTTGGATAATTTCAAAGCTTTTAACGATAAATACGGAATTGCTAAAGGTGATGAAGCTATTAAGCTGACCTCGGAAGTATTCAAAGAGGCTGCAAAAACAAAAGGCAATACAGATGATTTTGTAGGGCACGAAGGTGGAGATGACTTTATCTTAGTTACCACTCCAGACAAAGCCGAAGCAGTCGCATCGCATATCACCACTGAATTTGACAAGCGCGTACGCAGCCTTTACAGCGAGGAAGACCTTAAGACCGGCTTTATTATCGCCCACGCCAGAGACGGCTCAATCAAACAATTCCCCATCATGACAATTTCACTTGCAGGGGTAACCAACGAAGCCCGCCCGATTTCCAGTTATGGAGAAGTTACCAACATCGCCGCAGAAATTAAAAAGAAAGCGAAAGCAATTGAAGGAAGCGTTTTTGTGGTGGATAAGAGGAAAGATTAGCTTAATTCCACAGACACAACTAACAAACCAACCTGTCGTATACTGCTATAACTTGATTAATTTTATTTTCCCAAGAATATCTTTTCGCCTTGTTTCTTGCGTTTAGGCTTATTTCCTCTTTTTTCACGCTTGATAAATTAGAAATCACATTTATTGTTTTCACAACTTCCAAAGGATCATTAAAGTCTGCGATAAAACCGTTTATACAGTTATCAATTTTATCTCTATAAGGAGCGATATCATTCACAAGGCAGATACATCCATTTGCCATTGCTTCAACTAAACTAAAACCAAACCCTTCGGCAGTTGAAGGAAAAAAACAGATATGCGCATTAGAAATAAATCTTAAAAGTTCCTCTTGCGGCACAAAACCATGCCATTTAATCTTATCATCTATCCCTGACAGCCTCGAATGATCTTTTAAAACAACAGAAATATTATTACTAGATAAACCAAACATATTAATAACCCATTTTTCATTTGCGATTTGCGACAAAGCGTTAAATAGCAAATCTACTCCCTTATTCTTATCTATGCGGCCAAAATAAACAAACTTTCCAGAGTCGTAAGACCTAGTATTTGTTTCAAAACTCTTAATCTCTACGCCATCTTCAATAAGCTGTATTCTGCAATTCCCTTCCTCATTTAGTATTTCAAAGTCATGAAGACTGCTACAAATTACAGAATCAATGCATTTATTAATTGTCTTTTTATAATATAGCTTCCAAAGCACTCTCTTTAAAAGTGCAAAATCTTCAGTATGAAAAACTAATCCGTGAGTAGATAGCACTATTTTATATTTAAAAATATTTTTCAAACTCAATACTGTCTCGTAAAAAAACCTTAAATCATGAATATGAATGATATCGGCCCAGCGGAAAAGATTAAATGGAATATTTAATGGAAATATTTTTTTATAATGCCCAACTACCGGTACCCGGATTACCTCTATACCATCAACGAGTTCATGCTTTGAAAATTTATTCTTTCTGGATAAAACGTCGTATTCGGCCGTTAGAACCTTACAATTAATACCCCTTTGTATAAGATTTCTTGACATTCCGAGAATATATTTCTCAGTTCCTCCTATGCAAGGATAGAACCTTCTAGAGATATGCAGAATATTCATGTTTTCTCACTCATAATTTTATAGGCACAGACTTGTACTTTTCAAGCTTGTTTAAAGTCAAAAGAGAAAATGCTACTATTAATGCCATTAGAATCCAAGGAAAGCTCAACCAATAACCTTGAGTAAATTGGTAAGCAATTGTTAAGCATAGGCAAGAAACAAAAGTTATAAGAATCATATTCTTTAATAACCTGGACCTTGCTTCAATAAAAACCTTCCACATTAATTTAATCAAAATAACGTGAATCCAAATTAAGCAGGACAATCCAATAATTCCTGTGCTATGCAGAGTATCAAGAAAAAAATTACCGATTCCTAATACTTCAATATCTTCGTAAATATGAAAAAGATTCAAATGTGCCTGTGTTCCGTGTCCAAAAAATAGCTGTAAATCAAACTTAATATCTTTCAAAACAGTACTCCACGCCCAAATCCTATCCCACCCTGTCCCGGTATAATAACCAAACATGCTCCAAAATTTTAATTTATACCCTGAAAAAATCTCCTTATCCAGAATAAACCAAATTGCAACAATAGTAGAAAAAACAAAGGAAACAAGAAAACAGTCTTTCAGAAAAGTAGAATATTTTAACCTTAGTAATTTCAAAATTATACTCAATATAATCACCCCTAATAAATACGCTAGCCATGCGCCACGAGTATAACTAAACAGTAGGCCTAAGAGAGAAATCTCAAGTCCTAATAATATTAAAACTGAATATTCTTTTAATCCAAGCCTCCTGGAAATAAAAAGCCCAAAGAAAACTAAAGCAAAGAAACAACAAGTACTGCCATAAATATTTGGTTCTTGCATAGTAGCAAAAATTCTGTAAATTACTCCTCCTTGTCCGTCGATAAAATGGTAAGCTAAGATTCTATCAACTCCGAATAAAACAAGCCCAAATACCCTGGAGAATAAAAGAGACACTACGCCGAATAAAACCGCTGAAATCCCCAAACACAAGAACAATTGAATAATACGCCTAATTTTTAAATCGTGTTTATTGAGAGAAAATATAAAGTTGACTATAACGAAATAGAATGAAATATACATTGCCAACAAAGCAACCTTCCTTAACGACAAGGCTTTAATCGGAGAAAAAAATATTGATGAAAATAAATTTAAAAACAAGAATATTGCCAGTGGTAAATCCAAAGGAGTTTTAAAAAAACTTACTTTCCTGAGTATAAAAGGTAGGAATAATAACCCGATTTGTTCAGGCCTAATAGTAATATTGTTAAAATCTACTTTCAAACCATGCAAAAAGCTAAAAAAAACCAAAGCAATGAAGTATTGTTTAACGGAAATTAGAGAACCTAAGGCAAAAATAGAGGCAATTAAATACAAACATACAATATCATTAGCCTTATATAAAAAAGAAAACAAAACTATTAAAACCAAGAAAAAGATTGTTATATTTCTAAGATAACCATTATCGTATAAATTTTCTTTTTCCATTATTGATCATCCGCCTTTTTTAAGCATGCTGTAAACAAAAGGAGAATTCTTTTTTATAAACACGCTGTCCTGCTGAAAAGGCAAATTACAGGAAAAACTTCTATGTTCTTTAAGGCTGCCAAAATAAAGAAAATCCATATCTAACAACATACGATATACTCGATCAAACAAAGGTTGGTCCTTATAAAGCTCGCAAAAAGCTGTTTCAATAATAATTATCGGCACGCGGCTTAAGATCTTTTTACCGCCATTTAGAACTTTATCTTCATAACCCTGCACATCAATCTTAAGCAGCACATTATCTTCCAAAACAATTTCGTTAAATATATTATCCAGAGTATCAATAATTATTAGCTCGTTACTGTTACTATTTAAATCAAACGGAACCAAATTATGATAAAATTCGCTTTTTTGAAGGAATGACGCGTTTTGAAGAGATTCACTTCGAAAAAACAACCGGTTACACTTTTCTTCTCCTAAGGCAAAATTATAAGACTTAAAATTCTTATGTCTTGCCATATTATGCGTTAACTCCCGAAAACATTCACCAATAGGCTCAAAGGCATAAATTCTTGCTTCCGGCAAAAGTTTTGAAATCCACAAGGAAAATTGTCCGGTATTCGCCCCAACATCAATTACCGACCTAATACCTATTCTTTTAATCCAAGAAAAATCATTATCTGAGAAAATATCTGTTTTGTTGTACCAACTGAATAAACCTTTATCAAGGCGCACGATTTTAAAACCTAATAACAATAATATTTTCTTTAATAGTTGTTTAAAAATATTCATGGCTAATATAAAAAATTATTTATTTAGAATAAACTTTTTCGTATCAGAGAATCTCTTTTTATAAAAATTATTAACCTGCACTAAGCCAAACCTATCAAACAATCTAGAGGTTCCGCACCTTACCAAATGAAACAAAAAATATAAAAATGAAGTAACCTTATTACCGCCATTTTCAATTTTAGCTTTACAAATCTCCCAGCAACCAAATTGCCAATTGATATCCGAAACTCCGCCTCTTCTCATATTTGCCAAAGTCATATCCAGATAAACAAAATTTGCCTTATTTTTGTAAAACCGTAATAGCAATTCATAATCCATTGCAAATCTATACTTTTCTCTAAAAATCCCTAAGTCCTGATAGAGTTTTCTCTTTACGAACACCGTCGGATGATTCAAAGTCATTTGGACATTTAATGCTTTATCATTTGCTAGAAAGAGAAACTCCTTCTTCTCGTTTTTCCAATACTGAAGATTACCATGAATCACATCAAATTTCTTAATTCTTTTTATTATTTCTTCAACGCAATTTAATTCATACCAATCATCAGAATTGATAATACCAATAACCTCACCTTTAGACAATGAAATCCCAATATTAAATTTTTCCGATATTCCCTTTACTTCTGAACTCTGCCAATAATCAATAGAATCGTCATATTTTCGGATTATATCCAAAGTTCTGTCAACCGAGCCACCATCAATTACTATATATTCGATATTCTTATAGCTCTGGCTCAATACGCTAAGAATAGTTTGCTCAAGATACCTTTCCCCATTAAGCACAACCGTAATAATGCTAACCAATGGTTCTTCTGGCCGCGTTATCCTCACAACTTCTTTTAATCTTCTCCCACCCTGACAATTAATTATCATTATTATTAAGAATTATACTAATCCGCCATGGACAATTCTTTCCAATCCCTTTCATCATAGAGCCAGAAAATATTCTCTCTTTCAAGTATAGAAATCAGTTTTCGTATCCTCTTATCTATAATATCTTGGCTAACCTTATTATCCATAGACGAAGACAAGGTTTTGCAACCATCGAAATATGGAAAAATTAAAACTTCATCAAATCTTACCTTTTTAATCAGATTGATTGTTTGATCAAAATCTTCTTCGCTTTCAGAAGGAAAGCCAACTATTATCTGAGTTTCAAGCCTTAAACTAGGATTGATTTCTTTTGATTCAATAAGAGTTTCAATTACTTTTTCTACATCAAAATATCGATTCATTAGCTTTAGAATTCTGCTGCTCCCTGATTGAACCGGGCAGATTATAAGGTTAATTTTTCTTGCTTTTATAAAAGCAAATAACTCAATCTTATACCTAATCAACCATTTAGGATCTAAATCAGACAGCCTCCAGCGTACTTTAACACCTTTCGATACAAAATCAAGATAACTTAGCAAATCCGGTAATGAGCTTTTGATATCAAAACCATAAGCACCCAAATTATCCGCAATAATAATAAATTCCCTATAGCCTGCCTTAAGCAGACTAACGTATTCATTTCTACAAACCTCTAAAGATTTACTTCTTAGTTGCCCAACAGCTCTTCGTATGCAACAATAAGCGCAATTTTCAATACAACCGTTACTTATCCTAAGATAAGCTTTATTTCGCAAAAACTGCTCGCAAAACGAAGCAGTTTCTTTAATCAAAAAGTGCTTAATCTTCCTTAAGAAATTCAGCGATAAACGGAAATGACTTAAGAAAATCTTAGGCAGCCGAAAAAATTGCTTTTTATAAATTAACTTATGCCTATTGATAAGTAAGTTTTGGTCGGGAATTTCATTAAATTTAGTCTTAAAAGTTGGGAATAAATTATCAATAAGACCCAAATCTTTTGTGCCAATAAAACGCCCTTTAAATTTATCCTTAAACTCTTCAAGTGCAATATCTGGTAAACAGCCAAAAACCAACAATTCCGCCCTATAACGGCTAAGATCATCAATTATTTTGAAACACTCATCTTTTTTTAATTCTTTAAAGCTACAAGTCACAAAGATAATATAATCAGCGATCTTGCAATCTTTAACTATATTGCATTTATTAAAACGAAAATAATTTTCTATACGTGTAGAATCGAGCCCTCTTTTTTCACAAGCATTGCTAATTATATAGATATTATTTTTCATCGAATTAACTTGTAATCTCGTTTATTTTGTTGGCATATTACACATATATTTAGCTAGAAAATCAGATACTAACAACACTCCCTTATTAGACCAATGCCCGTCTAGATTTAAATAACAGCCTGAGCAGTCCTTCAGCACTGGATACAAATCTATATAATCAATTTTGTCTTTTTTGCACAAATCAATCGTTCTTTCGGTAACCTCCCTGAAATGTTGGGAATATTCTTTCATATCTATTAAAGGAGCCCATAAATCTTGCAACCCCCTATCAACAGTAAAAGCTTCAGGTATAAAAACACAAACAAATTTTATATTTTTCTTAGCACAAAGCCCCTTTATGCGTTTTATCCATTTATAAGCATATTCTTCTGAAAGATATTGTTTATTATATTGGCCTTCCAATAAACATCTCGCAGCATACCATAGATAATCTTGACGAAATACATAAGAGCCATTATCACCATGATTAATATTATTTAAAAACAACTCCAAATCTTTTTTGGAAAGTATCTTCTTAAGCTTCTCTCTTTCTTCACTGCTTACTGAATTTAACAACGAATCCTCAATTAAGATTTTGTTGTTCGATTTAATCTTCTCAGTAAATGTAAGGTCATTTTTTAGTTTTTTATCTCCATCGGACTGATCCCAATTTCTAATTAATGGACGCAATTTGTTTGTCAAAATATAATTAATTGATTTTAACCCTATTAGCGAGAAAAAAGAATCCTTGGGATAAACAGCAACAATCCCAAGGAAACCTAACAATGACTTTTCTTGGATAAAGTCGTTTCTCGCAAATATAAATACAAAACAAAAACTAGGCTTCAAAGATAACCCAATATTTTTAATCCTATAGAAATACTCATCAGGACTAGTTGACGACAAGCCAAGGTTGATTACTTCAAATCTATATTTAGAAAGTTTATCCTCAACTAAAAGTGGCAAATTGATATCGTTTGATACCTCAAGAAAAGAATCTCCTACAAAAATAGTCCGTTTTATATCTTTTTCAGCAACAATATTACGCTCTCTATCAATTAACCCCCACGAATTAAATTTAGCCTTAGGAGCATTGCAATAATTTATAGACTTGATATCGAGCCCTCGTAAACCACTAACTGGCCAATGAGGAACAAAGAAATATACCGAACACTCTAATAGATACAAAGAAAGAAATACTATTAAAACAAACAATACTGTCCTAAATAATAAAAGCTTCTTCCCATAACTTAACAAATATTTGGACAATAAACATACTAGTATTATGAAATAAACTACTAAAAATACTGAAAAAGCCATTTCAGGGAAGAAATCTGTAAAATCAAAGAATAATACAAATAAACCTCCTGAAACAAATATAACACTAAGTAAAGAAATAAAATAAAGACCGTAGCTAATAAAAATAAACGCCCTTGATTTAATATTACTTTTAAAAATAAATAAAGTCCCTAATATTAAAAAAATAACCCTTATTGAAAAAATAATATTATTAATTATTGGAATATCAATTCTTTTGTCTGAAGCTACAATATTTCCAATAAGATCCTGACTCAAGAATAATGAGAATAATAATATAAGTACTCCTAAACACCTAATTACAGTTCTATTGCTCATATTCAAAGTTAATCTTAACTGGTTAATAATCAATCCACGTTTATTACTATGGGATGATCTTATTGCAGCTTTGCTTTCTTAACTTTTTTTAGGCTAGGACTAAATATTTCAAAAGCATAAGAAATTACTACCCCTGCAAACGCTGATATAATAATAGCCAACATAATACTTTTAATTCTGTTAGGAAAAACCGGGCTATTTGGCACAACTGCTTTATCGAGAATGCGAATTCCTGAAATTATAGACATCTTTTCCATACTCATTTCCTTGAGTTGTTCTATAGGCAGACTAAACGTAGGCTTATTATTTTGCTTCAACAATAATTTTCTTTCTACATCCTGAATGATGTAGGCATCAACAATAGCATTAGCTATTAAAGCTGCCCTTTTAGGATTATTATCATAAACATGAACAAAAACTGCCCATGAATACCTTTCTTGTTCAACGGAAACCTTACTTAAAAGTAACCCCACAGGATCTTTCGAATCCTTAAATTCTACATCGTTATCTAAATGCAACATATTAAAGACTTTCTCTGCTAGGAAACGAGAACTTAATATCCTGCATTGTGTACGATAATAATCAACTCCAAGATCATTTGGAGCATAAAACATATCATTATCAGTGACGCTTTTAGGAGCCATATTTTCTAAAATTAAGCTAGCCGTAACTGCATACATAGGCTTAATTTTATTAATACGAACCGCCTCAAAGATTGAAACTGCAGCAACAAATACCAAAATTAGAACCATCCTTTTCTTTACCACCAACAAAATGTCATTCATAGTTATAATCTCCTTATTATCATTACCCATTATATTTAATTCCTCTGATTATAATTGCGCCTTAAGCATTTTTTAATAATAACCTAAGATCCTCCTCCAAGCAATTTTCTTGTTGGTTTAAAAAATCTTCCGAGTTGAAATTAAACTTTTTTGGTAAACATAGGAAAGTATTCTTTAAATCTTCTTTGCTTCCATTTTTAAAAATAAACCCGTACTTAACCTTTTCATAAATCTCATTAAAATATGGCAAATCAGAAGAAATTACAGGTTTATTATAATAAAATGCCAGGTTAAGAATTGCGCTTTGGTAAATTTTTTCATATGGCAACAAGACATAATCGGCGTTATTAAACAAGTACCCAAGCTCATCGTTATTTATGTACCTTATAATTAGAGATAAATCAACATTATTAGAAATCATATTTTCAATTGGAACAAAAGCTTTGTTGATATTTTGTCCGGCGATAATTAATTTTAGCCTATTTAGTTCATGTGGATTAAGTTCGTTTAACGCATTAATAACCAAATCTAATCCTTTCGATTTCTTAATGCCTCCAAAAAAAAGTAAATTAATCTTTGAGTGATTAACACTATCCCTTACTTCAGGAGCAATATTAGCATCATCAAAAGATTTATCGAAAGAATATGCAGGCCAAGGAATAATAAAAATTCTCCCTCTGAAACCAAGACTATATAATTCATCTCTTGCGCTTTTTGAGAAAACAATGATATTTCGTATGAAATATTTATAAAAGATTCGCTGCAGCAGACTTAAACCATCCATCGTATTTAGCGACTGGACATCATTGACTAAAACAAAAAAATTACCTAATAAAGAAAATGGTAAATTAAAAATAATGTCTACAAATCTTAAGCCAAAACAAGAATAGACAAAAATGCTTTTTTGATGGCAAAATATAAATTTTAAATAATTTAAATAAGAAATAACAAAAAATAATATTTTCTTAGCAAAACTTATGTTCTTGTAGAAATTATAAAAGACTTTGCTGCAATTCTTACTACTAAAATTAGAAATAATCCCACATTTGATACCATTAGATACAAAGAGTTTAACTAAATTCTCATCAAATGATTCTAAACCTGATTTCTCCCCAACTGTATCAATGAAATAAACCATTTAAGCGCCTTTAGCTTGCCCTAAATTCTCCAACACTAATTATGTTAGCAACTACAGAGAGAACAATAGTTATAACTGATTCAGAAAAGAATCCGATCAAGAAAAAACCAAAAACAAACCCAAAAGCAACAAATCTGTTCTTAATAAACAACTCTTTACTTAAAAGAAAAATAATCCATAGATACAACAAGAAAAACAAAAATCCGAATTGATAGAACATAATTCCGATAAAACTTTCATTACCGTTAGAAGTAGAAAGGCTACTTAAAACCTTATCAAAGGTATTATTGAATAAGGCGATATTCCCATCATTTACTGCTTGAGAGTAAATAAGATAGCCGGCAGTTCCTGTCCCATGCCCCAGAAAAGGATGAACAAAACCATTAATAGCACCTAAAACAAGGCCTGAATAATGGCAACCCAAGCTTCCATAGGTAGTATCTACATGCGAGAAATCTGAATGGTCAAATATAACAAATAAACAGACAAACAAAACAAGGATAAGGAAAAAATAGAAAAATAAGACTTTCCTCTTTGCAAAAATACTAATTAAAAATAAACCTATTAATATAACTGCGCTTTTAACAAAAGACAAACATAAAGATAGGAAAATAATAATTTTATTACTCCTGCTTAACGGCACTAGAAAAGAAATTATTAATAACTCAGCCGAGAAAAGACCCAATGTTAATGGGCTAAAGAAAAACGAACCCGAGCGAAAAAACTTGATTCCAAAATCTTCGATTAAATAGGAAGATCCATCCAAACCTACGGGAACAAAGAGTTTAAATTTCTCTAAAAATTTCATTTTAAAATCTACGGGGATAATTTGCTCAAAGATTGCAAAAATAATTAAAGGGATACCGATATTCAAAATAAAACCATAAATTTTCTTAAAATCGAGTGGCAGCGTTAACAAAATTAAGATTGTCAAAAGTGGCATTAAAAACTGTGCATACGAAATCAATACATATCTCTTCTCGACAAACAAGGGTAGGTTAAAATAAGTCCTAAATGTTATAACGGAAAGAAAGAAAATTAAAATAATTACCGGGAATATTAAAAAACTAATTTTCATTTCATAGGCGATCTTTAGAATTATATGAATTATTGAAATAAAAAAGAGGGATAGAAAAAATGTGATAATCACTGCTTTAAGAATAAAATTTGGAAAAAACAAGGAGATGAGATTTTTATAGACTAGCAAAAAAACTAGGAAATTGACCAACAATGTATATATGTAAATGGATTTTTGAGGCTCTGGAAGCGACTTAATCAATGTATTTATGCTATTATTCATCAAAAGCCAGTTAATCTCGAGGAATACTTTTCAGACTTGAAATCAATAACAACCATCTCTAACTTGTTAACTTAAAATAATCTTGCAAGAATCGTTTAAAGAAAGCTATAAAACAATTCTTCATAACTATTAGCAACATCACCCCAATTATAATACCTCTCTACCCGTTCTCTCGCTAACAAACGATATCTATCAGCAACCTCTGGGCTTTTCAGTAAGAATTCAATCTTGTTCTTTAAATCAATAATATTATTTTGTTCAAACCAAATACCAGCATCTCCAATTACTTCTATATTAAAATTTACACCATTTACTAAAACACAATTTCCGCATGCCATCGCTTGCAATAATGCCGGATTAGTCCCCCCCACTTCATTTCCATGAATGTATAAATAGCTATTGCTCAACAAAACATTACACTCATTTTTAGAAATCCTACCAAGAAACTTTATCCTACTATCTCGAGTGTTGTGTAATTGCGAAATGTATTTTTTAGCATAAGGCGCATCTCCTGCAATAACTAAAGGAATTTCAGTATTAACTTTTTCATAAGCTTTAATTACAATATGAGCATTATTTTCTGGCTCAAGCCTACTTACATAAAGCATATAACGCTTCCCAATTAACCCAAACTTATTTAATAACCCATCATCATCCTCAAAATTAATGCGTTTGTTTGCTCCATAAGAGATATAGTTAGTATTTATATTAAATTTCCCTTTATAATATGCTTTTAGCACTTTTGAATCTGTAACAACAGCATTAGAAAATTGAATGGACAAAAGTTCCGAAACCTTGTAAGCAAAACGTCCAAAAAATCCCCACTTTTTCCTTTTCCATTCTAACCCACCGACATTAATTATGCATTTTTTCCCAAAAATCCTAGGCATGGCCATAAATATACTATTAATTGAATTACAAAAAAACATAATATCAGCCTTAGTGAAGATTGCGTGAAAGACTGAAAAAAAAGTATGCACCACAGTATCTAAATACTTGTGCCTAATCGTTGGCAAAACGATAACCTTTACGCCCTCATAAAAAAAAGTATCAAATTTATTTAAACCTTTTCTCGCATAAACAGTAACCGAATGACCATTTTTTACTAAACGCTTACTAAGTTCTTCAACAAACGTTTCGAATCCGCCATAATTTGCAGGGATTCCTCTAGTTCCCAAAATAACAATACGCATTTTTTTTCTCATCATCCAAATTAACAGTTAGAACAAAAATTATTTAAAAAAACATTTTAAGTAAATTTCCAAAATAACGATAGAATGAAGGCTTCTTTAATATTTCAATAATCAATCTTCCATGGCTTTCAAAATCACCCTTTTTCTCAATAATTGATTTTTCCTTTTTAAGAAGCGAAAAAATACCCTCTAACTCTTTTGGTTTTAAATTGGCATAAATTTCTTTTACCTTAAGACCAACTTTAATCTCAAAAGCTAATTCCTTCTTCCATAACGAATCATAATCGCTAAGATGATTCTCCTTTATACAAGACGCAAGAATTGAGGCGGTTTTTAAACCAAAATAAATCCCCCCGTAACTTAATGGTTTTAACTGACAAGCAGCCCCGCCTACAAGCGCAATATTGCCGTTTACAGTATTCTTGCAAACCCCGATAGTAACTACCCCTCCAAACCTGCCTAAGACCTCTCCTTTTATCTTCTCTTCTTTCAAAAACTTCTGTAGTTCTTGATAGGGCTTTTCTGAAATAGTGCCCACTCGCACTATGTCTTCCGCCTCCGGAACAACCCAAAAAAAAGAATGATTCCTTAAATAAACCTCAACCATATCTTTGAATCTTGGCTTAAGCCGCATTCGAAATTGTATACCACGATGATAACTTATATTAGAATCTTGATTAAGTAGCTTCCTTAAAGCAGAATTAGCTCCATCAGCCCCAATCAATATATCAGCAAATAATTCATTCTTATCTGTTTCAACAACATAACCCGAATCAATCTTTTCAAACCCAAGAAATAAATTCTGATATAAGATATTAAGCCCATGGCTTAAATCCTTATCAAACCTCTCACGGTCAATTACATAGGCGACTTTCTCCCTTTGTATAGAGAAACTCTGACCGTCATAATGTATAACAGCTCCGTTAATTGTATTAATTATTGATGAACGAGAAAGGAGGAATGGCCGCTTTTCATTAAAAACATTGCTGCCAACAAGACCAGTGCAATGAATCGGTTTGCCGACTTCGTTATGCTCTTCAACAAGTAAAACATCACAACCGTAAGTCTTTAAGATCTGGGCAGTATAGCAACCAATAGGGCCTGCCCCAATAATAACAATTTTTTTTGACATAATAAAGTTACGGCTGGTATTTTAAGACTTCAACAATCTGCTTCAAATAATTCGCTGCTTCCTTATATTCTGTAGGATTCAACTCATTAACAATCTTAAACTCCTTATATGCTTCTTCAATGCGCTTTATTTCAAAATACGATATCCCTAAGTTATAATGCGCATTTACATAACTATCATCAATTCCAATTGCTTCTTTATATTTATTAATTGCGAGCGAAAATTGCCCTTTAGCCCAAAAAGCACATCCTAAATTATTATATGCAAAGATAAAATCAGAGTTAATCCTGATAGCTCGCTCAAACTGCGCAATCGCTTTGTCCACTTCTCCTTTTAGTAAATAAGCGTAACCTAGATTATAATAGAACTCCGCTTTCGGGACTAATACTCTTGACAAAGCCATCTCTCCCACTCTTATTGCATCATCTATCCTTCCTGAATTTATATAAATAAACATTGAATTAATTAACGCCACTTCATCCTGAATATTAGACTCTATCGCTCTATCCGCCCTATTTAAAGCTTCCTGCTTATTATCCTGCCAATAATAACCTAAGCCCTGACCACTATAAGATTTACTGTCGGAAGGGGAAATTCTCACTGCTTCATCAAAATTCTGCACAGCCTCAGGGTATTTCTTTTCTTTGAGCAAATTAAACCCTTTCAAACGGTACTCTTTAGCCATAACAGGCCTGACTTCCTTAACAACATGCTGAACAATATTTGCGGAAGGATATTGTTGGCTTAATTCATTAAAATAGACAAGCGCAGAATCTTTATCATTAAGATAATAAAAAGAAATATACCCTGCCTCATAAAGAGCTGTTGCGGCAAGATCGAATTGAGGATATTGAGCGCCAACAGAAGCATACTCATCTCTTGCTTTCTGATAATCACCTTTTTTAAACCAAATGTCAGCTAATTCGTATTTACTATAAATCCCTATCTTTTCACCATAATATTGCTCAATAACTTTTTTGAAATAAATAGCGGCCTTTTCGTATTCTTTATTAGCCTTATAAGCAGAAGCCAAACTAAATAAAGCCTTAGCTGCAGCAGCACTCTTAGGATTAAGGTCAACCACCTGCAAAAATACAACCTGAGCTTGTTCAATATCTCCTGACTCAACAAGCAAAGTTCCTAAATCGCAATATAATTCCTGAAGCTTATCTTTATCTTTTGTTGATTTAATCTTTTCAGTCAACGACCTTGCCTTGCTCTCTAAATCTTTTTGAGGGATATTCGTCACAGGAGCAAATAAACGCGTATTAAAATTATCTAATATAGATAGAATAGCTCCTCGTTCTTTTTCTTTTATGTCAATTACAGACTTTACATAAAATTTAATATCTTTGATTTGATCGTCACTCTTAACATTAGAGATTATATTATTAATCATATCTAATGCGGCCATAGCTTTATTGGAAGTTGCTGTTTTGGAAAGAGCAACCAATAGTGGAGCTTTAAGGAGAGGTTTAATTTTCTCGAGATCCTCTATTGTTTTAGCTTCATTAAGTTTTACTAGGGCGATTTGAAGATTGATTAACGAACGGTCAACTAGGAAGGTATTGTAGATAAAGAAAAATGAAACAACTAAAAGTACTAAAACAATAACTATGATATTTTTTCTAAGAAATAAAAAAAATCCTTGAGGCATAAATTAGGAATATATCGACAGTTTGTAGGTTAAACTTATTCTCCGACCCACACCGGCCCGCTTACTTTGAGGTCCTTACTACCCTGAGAAACGGGTTTATCTTGGGCTTTATCAGGCATAAAAGCAGACGCCTCTTTACCAGCCATATCTTCTGGTTTAGGTAAAGGAGTTTTTCGGCGGGCAAAAGAATAAGCATATAGAGATAAAATAACAATTACTACCAAAATAATAACCAAGAAAAATTTATTTTTCATCTTTCTACTCCTATTAAAAGGATACCATAAAAATACACCTAAGTCAAGAAAACACAAGAAGTTAACCGTATTTCCACACTACAAACCAATGTTTATAAATCAACGGATTTCATTAATTAAAAATGATTCCTAAGAAATATATTATTATTAGGTACCGCATTTCTTTATCCAGATGCTTCCTCCTGGGTTTTTTAAACAAAGTGGCATTTCAGCTTCAAACATTTCTTTAAAAAAATGTTCTAAAAAAGTATTAAAGAAAACTATCTTAAACGAATTGTTGTATTGTAAAAAAGCTCTCAAAATATACCCCTCATTCCAAGCACATCCTCCGTAAATAAGTTCTTTTGGATACTCAAATGGGTAAAATATATCATGAAAATGGATATAAACACCCTTGTTTAAAAGCGGAAGAATATTAAAAAAGAGCTGGTTAACGTCGCTATTAACCTTTGCTACATGCGTTGAATCAATAAACAAGATATCGTTCTCTTGCAGGATTGCGAATTCCGATAATTCACAATCCTCTAATCGTTTAGGTAGAATACGGTATTGCTTTTTATCACTATCTTTCATTAAAGAGATTAGCAAGGATGGGAAAGGCTCTATGAAAGTAACCTTTGTCTCATTGCCTAAAAATACCTCATTTGTATCCATTATTGCGCATGAAGAAAAACCAGACCCTATCTCAATAATGTTCTTTGGTCTGAGTTTTCTCATCATACAATAAAGAAAGATTGCATCCGAATATTGATAAGCAGGGTTTTCAAAATAAAATCTCAATTCATTTGATTTAAATGACTTGAAAGGTAAATCTCTGTAAAAAGGTACAAACTCATTGAATAAAGCAACTTGTTCATCAACATTAAGATCAATTCCCGGTAAAACTTTCGGCATATTCTCCGGCCAAATTTTTTTTTCAGCCTTACGTGCTTCATCTAAAGAAGGGATTGGACTATAAAAATGGCCCGGAAGCACATGAAGATTAAAAATTCTCGGTATGGCATAAATAGTCACAAAGATTTTCTTAATTAAATTATATACTCTATTCATCATCTCTTTTTGTTGGAAAAATTGTTCCATTCGAAAGTTTGTAAGAAATTAAACTCATACTAAAGCATTTTGCTAAAGCCTACAAAAGATTATACAAAATATTCACTTGTAAACATACCTTTTAATCATTAATAGAGAACCTTATTTTTTCAGAATGGTTTGCTTTTTAATTACCTCGCTAAATTTTGAGATTACAGCTCTTAGCAATTTAAATGGATGGAATAAATAATACTTACCTCTATTGCTAAATTTTCTTATTTTATACCTATAGAAATGAAATAATCTTTTATTATAATCCCAATTTAATGTTGCAATGACCGAATAATTTTCACCTTGCAATGACATTAGAATGGTAAAAAGTTCATCTAATCCTATCTTTTTCCCATCCTCGCGATAGATAGATGGATAAATACTTAATACATTGATAATTGCTTTGCAATCTTTTTCTTTATCTTCAAACCAAAATGGGTGTAAAGACAAAAATAATGTTGGCATTTTCTCTTGTAAATACTTTCTCATAGTTGGCAATACTCTAATCTCTCCACCTTCAATATCCATCTTTATAAAATTGCAATCATTAATATTATTTTTCTTTATGAAATCTTCAAATGTCAAAGATTGCACATCCAGAAATATACTACTCTTATTAGTTAATAAACTAGATAAAGCATTCCCAAACTGCGTATTGCTTCCAAGTTTGCTCATTCCAGATCTATCAGCAATACAGCCTTTGTATAACGTAATATTACTAGCTAAGTTTTGATTTAAATCTATATTTTCCTGCAGAATTTTAAAGGCAACTGGATCTGGTTCTATTGCATAACAATGTTTAGCAAGTTGACAGCCATATAGTACTGTTGGGCCAACCCAAGCACCTATATCAATATAGGAATGCTCTTTGTCAAGAAACTCGTCAAAAACTTGGAATATCCCCAATTCCCATAATCCATTATCAAGCAATACCCAGAAATCTTTAAATCCTGGGGCATCGGGATTATCAACAAAGAAAATCTTTTTGTTTTTTTTAATCTTCATAAATAAATTGTATTAAAAAATTAAAATCATTTTTACAAGACTATTTTACTAACTCCGCGACTAACCTTTTCTTTTAACCCTTCACCAAAAAAACAAAATTTATCTTCTCTGGTCTCCCATTTCCCTTTAAAAGTAATCAAAAATGAGAGAAAAATTAAGTAAATATCAAGAAAAAAACTCTTATTTCTAACATAAAAAATATCAAACTTAAACTTTTCTTCCCTGCTTATGTCTCTGGGGGCAAAAATCTGGGCAATACCCGTAAGGCCCGGAATAACCTTAGACCTTTCTTCAAATCCTGGATACTCATATATATTTTTTACGGTTTCCCCCTGTGTTTCTTTTTCACTTGGGCGTAGCGCCCTTGGCCCCACAAAACTCATTTCCCCCCTCAAAATATTGATAAGCTGCGGGAGCTCATCCATAGCTGTTGACCTAAGTATTCTTCCAACAAAAGTTATTCTTTCATCATCTTCCTTAGCTTGTATGGCTCCTGTATTTTTCTCTGCATCTTTAACCATAGACCTAAACTTTATCGCCTTAAAAGTTGTTTTATTTTTACCTGACCTTTCCTGAAAGTAAAAAACAGGTAAACCATTTTCTAGGATTATCAAAAAAGAAATCAACCCCCAAAGAGGCAAAGAAATTACTATACCTGATAAAGAAAGTAAAAAATCAAAAATTCTTTTAATCATAACTCGTAGTTAACCCCAATTCTTTTGGTTTTGGCAAGCTTCCTATTTTCCTTCCTTTCCAAAGACGTACTTCTTAAAACTAGAGAAAGTTTTAAAATTACGTTTGGCTTCTTGGAATGAGAAAATAGACTGCCAAATCTTGTTCAACAGATAAACCGGCCTGGTATAAAATTTCTTTCTCGCCATATTACAAAATTGCATAACTTCCCAAGATTGCAAACCAGGAAGATCAATAACGCTTGCGTGCAAACCTTCTGGTGTGAGCCATTTTCGAAAATCTTTCGTTATAAGACAATTATTATCTACTGCCCATTGGTAAACATATGTTCCAGGATAGGCAATCATAGGAAAGAATTGAGCTGTATCAATAGGCAAAGATAAAGCAAAATTTATTGTTTCCAAAATATCCTCTTTTGTTTCTCCTATATTACCCAACACAAAACATCCGTGAACCAAAAGCCCTACCCGCCTTGCATTCTTTGCAAATAGATAAGAATCCTCTATTTTTATTTTCTTTGATACATTATCTAGAATTCTTTGAGAGCCTGATTCAAAACCAGTAATCAAGAGCCGGCAACCTGCACTTTTCATTTTCTTCATAATTTCCAACGGTAGATCTGCTCTTGCATTTGCCCACCATCTTATCCGCAACTTATTTTTCATTATTAAATCGCATATCTTCTCGCATCTATCTAAATCTGCAGTAAATGTATCATCTTCAAACCCTATCTCTTTAACTTGCGGCAATTCTTTTGTTATATATTCTAATTCTGCAAAAACATTTTCAGGGCTTCTAAGCCTATACTTATGCCCATACATTGTCTGTGGATAAAGACACCACCTGCATTGAAAAGGGCATCCCCTACCTGTAACCATCATTACCATAGGATACCTTCCTGCAGCAAAAAAATATCTATATATATTTAGTTTTTGTTTATATACTTTTGCAACAAAAGGTAAAGAATCCAAATCGTTGATAAATTCACGATTTTTCGTATTAACGAAGTTCATGCCATCCCGATATGAGATACCATCTACCTGATGCCAATCTTTTCCGTCTCTTAAAAATAAAGCGATATCTCTAATGGTATAATCATATTCTTTTCTTGCTATGCCATCTATCAACCGACTCAAAGACAATGTTTCTTCAGGCAAGGCACTTGGATGGGTCCCCACCAAGAAAACAACAACATGAGGCAATGTGTTCTTAATTAGCTCACAAATTCTTACGTCATTATAAATACTAGGAGTTGAAGTGTCACATATAACTAAAGAAGGACTGATATTCTTAATCTTTTGGATAAGAGAAGCTTCGTTATACCCCTCAGCAATAGCGTCTATCATAAATACATCTATGCCTTTTTCCTGCTCTAAAACACCAGCAGCATATGATAAATAAAATGGATAGTAAAGAGTGCCGCTTCTTGTAACTGCAGGGCTTCTCGAAGCCCGTGAATATTTCTTATTTTCAAAAGGAGGATTTAAAAATAGAACTTTCATAAAACCCTTTATCTTAACATCTCAATAATAAAATTCTTATATTCAATTATTTGATTACCAAATTCAAGCTCTTCGCTCACAAGCTTAAAAGCATTATCTTTCATTTTTGCTACTAATGCATCATTTTTTCTGATTTCTAACATAGCGGAAATAAAACCCTTGGTATCTTCGTAATCTACTAACAGAGCATTTTCTTTATCATGAACTTTTTCAGACATTCCATGTACATTTGTTGCAATAACAGGTATGCCTGCAGCAAAAGCCTGTAAAACAACCAATGCATTAGTTTCTACTTTTGAAGGCAACACAAAAACATCCATCCCCCAATATAAACGAAACACGTCTTCACGCCATCCCATAAACTTTACTGAATCTCCAAAAACTGAACTCATCGTTTTTAGCTTAGGATAAAGCTCTCCATCTCCAATAATAACTAGCTTAGCATCAGGCATCACTTGCAATAATTCTCCAAATGCCTTAATAAGCCAACTATGGCCTTTCTCAATAGTAAGCCTCCCTACCGCTCCTAGTACCCATGAATTATCAGTAGCATCCATATCCTTACGCGCAGCAATACGTTCTTGTAAATTTGGACAAGATGGGTACTCTCGATACTTTATGCCATAATGTATTACTTTTAACGGAACATTCGAAACACAACCCAAGCGTCTTAAGATTTCTTCATTCTTTCTACAGTTTGTTATTATAGCTTTACATAGTCGATAATGAATCTTGAACCACCAATATCTAAATATACTGCCTTTATATGGCATTATTACTGGATCTGAAATTAAAGCCAGATCAGCAATTATTGGAATTTTTAAACTTGTAGCCGCATGAATAGCAGTATGGCAGCCATCAGGGCCTGATTGCACTACTATAAGCACATCAGGCTTATTTTTCAATAATGCATCCTTGACTAATCTTATTTGTTTAAAATCAAGGCTTGGAAAGAAAGCCTTAATTATATACTCTCTGTGAGATTTCAATGGCAATTTTTGACATCCCAAAGTTAGCTTGCATATTCTTTCTTTGTATAACCCTAGGTCTAGATATTCAGAACATACGACACCGGTTTTAACTCCCAATTCCTCAACACCTATAGCTCTTTCTAATGCCGCTCTCTCGCAACCTCCAAGCACATTAGATTCAATATAGAAAATCACTCTTAAATTATTATCCATGGGCTCTTTTATTCTCCGATAAAACACGAGCTAAAATTCCAATTAATTTCTCCCCTGCCCTACCTACATCTAAATCTGTTATGCTTTTACAAGCATTTTCACCCATTCGCTTTATTTCAGGACGATTTTCACAAAAATAAACCATAAGCTTGCTCAATCCTTCAATATCATCTTTTTCAAATAAAAAACCGTTGTACCCATCTTGGATTAAATCTAGCATAGAACCTACTTCGCGCGTAGAAATTACAGGGAGACTCGAAGCCATCGCTTCAACTGGAGCTATCCCCCAACCATCGTGACGCGAAGGAAAAACAAAGATATCTGAATTATTATAATATTCTGGAAGCTCATCCCACTGCAAAGAACCTTTGAACTGAACACGATTGAGTAAATCCCTTGGTACCATATTCTCCAGCTCTTTACGCAATAAACCATCACCCAAAATAAGCAACTTAGTATTTTTATAATGCGGTGCAATCCTAAAAAATGCACGCAATAATATATCTATTCCTTTTCTTTCTATAAGTTGTCCTGAATAAATAAAGCATAAGTCTTCGCATTCCCTACTTTGCATTTTACCGCTAAACCTCTTAAGATTTGACGCATAGGGAAAGTTATAAACATTCTTTTCTCCTTTTGAAAACGCCTCAAAGAAAGATTTTGCACGGTTGCCGATAGCTAAAATAGCATTACATTTCTGAACAATTCTAGCAAGCAAATAAGAACGAATCTTTCTTTTAAAATAATTCCTATGAAATAAATGATACTCTTCCCAAAATAGCCAAGGAATATTAAGCTTATTAAAGACGGATGCAGCATGCTGAATGCCTGGGAACATATAAGATCCAACAATAGCAATATCAGGATTAAAATTGAGTATATTTCTTTTTATACCAAAGTTTAGAATAAAATCTGGCAAAAGATATTGAAATGAAATTTGAGGCAATACCTGAAATCCCTGAGGCAATAAAGGTTTATTCCAGTCTCGAGATGGATATCCCCAAGTACAAAAGATAGCATGGACTTCAGCAAGATTATTATCAATTATGCTTTTAAATAATTCCAACTGATATGGAGAAGGCATATTGCTAATAAAAAGTAGTTTCATATATTTAGTTCTTATAAATCTGCTTTTTCTCTAAAAATTGCACTTTTTATCAATAATGCAATCGATCCTAAAGCCTTTCTTTGAAATAATGTAATAATAAAAATATAAACAATTAATCCTAATACTACAGAAATTATAAATCTTAATCCCCAAAAAATCATATCATTTACAACGTAACGAAAAACATGAACCATTATTACCATTATTATTGAAGCAATTAACGGGAGGATCATTTCTTTAAGGATTAAAGTTACTCTAAGCGACAAAGTTGACGCTGTTAAAAAAAGATACGGCAGTAGCATTAAAACAGTTGAAGCTGAAAATGCAATCGCAACTCCCCTCATACCCCATCGCAAACCAATCATAAAACTCAGGCAAATAACAACGGTCCTAATAATTGAGACGCGAAAAACAATACCTGGCTTCCCAATAGAGATAAATACACATTCACATATCCAAATAATCCCCTGGCAAAGAAAACCGATACTCAAGATACGAAATATTGGCACAATTTCCAGCCATTTCAAGCCATAAAACAGATGGATGATATCCATAGCTGATATAAAACAAAGAAAAAATATAGGGAATATCAAAAAACTTATCATTTTAAAGATTTGCAGTGAAGTTTTAGTGAATTTTTCAACCCTATCCTGGAATTTTGATAATAAAGAAACAAAAACTGGGATTAATGACTGAACCGAAACAATAATTGGCAGATACGCCAGAGAAAAAGCACGAGAATATAAACCTAGAGTAAATCTTCCATTCGTCCTACCAAGAAGTATCTTATCAAATTGCTGAGGAATATTTTTTATTAAATTGTACCCTGTAATCTTGCTACCAAATAAAAAAATTTCTTTAAAATTCAAAATATTCGTGGGCAGCAATGGCTTCCAAGTAACAAAAAATAACAATAAAACAGACCTGATTGAATGGTAAACCAACATCCTCCAGGCAATCGCAAAAGGTCCAAAACCGGCTAATGCCATCTTTATAGCAACTAGCCCACCGATAACAAGACTTACAAATTCAATAAAGGCAATTCTAGCAAATCTTAATTGGCGTATAAGAAGTGCGGATGGTTGTATCGACACCCCAAGAGGGATAAAACACAGTCCAAACACTACAGCGATCCTTCCAGCATCTTTGTAATTATAGAAAAGCCCAATTAACGGAGAAATATTAATAATTAAAGAAGCTAGTAATAATCCAAGTATAAGATTAATCCAAAAAAGATTTGACCATTGAGAATGGGTTAAATTCTGCCTGTTTACAGTAAACAGTATCAGTCCCATATCAACAAAAGGTTCAGCGAATAGAGTAAATGCAACAACCATATCTGTTACACCAAAATCTGCAGGTTGAAGAATACGGGCCAAGAAAGCTACAATCACAACAGATATTATTTGCTGAAACAAAGTTGAAGAAATAGAAAAAAAAGCTCCGCGGAGAGATCTTTCTTTCAAGGAATCTGATTCGTTTGTTGAAATTGTATTACACATTATTCAAAACCTTTAGGAAGCTTTACGTTGCTGTCTTTTGCGTGCATATACTTCAATATTATCAAGATAAATACCTGTCAACCTAGCAATAAAATAAGCAATCTTTCCCCAAGTTATTCGCATAATCCTAAGCAAACCCTTACTACCAAGCCCCTCTGGAGTAGTTGTATAAGTTTCTATAATATCAAAAGATTCTTCTGAAAGCATTTTACGGATAGTTACAGGAGAAAAGAAATTTAAATGGATTACGGGAGAATAAACATTCCCTTTACCTTGTCTGAATAATTTCAGGAAAACAGATTTTATTCGATGGAACGTAGCCCCAGGGAAACGCATAGCTAAAACACCATTTTCATTTAATATCATATTCGCCTTCCTAATAAAGTCTCTTGGATTAGAGACGTGCTCAATGACATCCCACATGGTGACAATATCTGCTGACAGCCCTACCGTATTTAAAGACTCAAACCGAGACTCCAGGACCGAGAAATTAAACCGTTCTTCAATATATTTTACATCAACTTTACTTGATTCTACCCCTAAAACTTTATAGCCACATTTATTAGCTATTTCAAGAAAGACTCCTGAACCACACCCCACATCAATAAGAAAAGCGGGCGGAGGGAAAAACTTAAATAAACGATTGATGGCGAGCTGAAAAACTTCATTTTTAGCCGCCGCATAAGAATTTAATTCTTCAAAAACAAGACTATCTCGATTCTCATATGTTAAGTTATCACTTGCGATCCGAGGGTTTGTATAAACCATCCTGCAATGATTGCACCTTACAATGTTAAAAATTATTGGCGAATCAAAACAATAACTATGTTCTTGAAATATAATTCTTGTGTTATCTCGTCCGCACAAAGGACAAGAAACGTATATTAGTTTTGGCTGGATGGAATTCATATAAACTTAACCTTTTTCGAAATCATTCCGTAAACTTGATCCGGATTAACATCTTTCATACATCGAACATGTTTACAATCTACTACGATATTAGGGAACGTGTAAGGATTAAAACAAGGGCTGCACTCTACATTTGACTTTATAATTTCTACATTGCTTTGAAAATGCCTGAAAAGCCCTGGGTCAGTAGGGCCAAAGATAACCAACATTGGAACGTTTAATGAAGATGCGATATGCATAGGCCCACAATCATTAGCAACAACATAATTACATCTTTTAATAATAGCAAGCATTTCCAAAATGGACAATTTTCCAAGGAGATTAAAAGCCCTTCCCCTTACAATGGGGATCTTGTTGCCATATTTCTCCATTTCATGCTCTCCTCCAAAGAAAAAAATCTTGACCATCCCGTTATTCAATAGCTTGTTTGAAAGTTCAATATAATTTTCAATAGGCCACAATTTTGAAATAATATTTGATTGAAGGCTCGTGGCGGCCAAATTAACCCCTCCTGCTATTATTAACCCCACTATTATATCTTCACTTAAGATTCCATTTTCCAACAGAAATCTTCTGGCAAATTCATCTTCATTTTTTCCAGTATATATTTCTGCATGCCAATCGTCAGCGTAAATACCAAATTCTTCCACTATCTTCACATTATAATCCCTTAAAAAGATTGGATTTTTACCATCTAAGGCAATATTATGTGTATTCAGAACTCCTTGACCACCCCTATCAAATCCAAGACGAACTGGAATATTCAACAAAAAGGCAAATAAACTAATATATAGAGATTGATGCAGAATAATTACGCAATCAAACTTTTCTTTATTTAATCTAGAGAGCAAACCAATAATCTTTAACAGCTTGAATTTCAAGAATATTTTTTCATCTATCGGAATAACACGATTGATATTCGGATTATTCCTAATTATAGGTTCAGACACTTCTCCTACGAGGACAGAAATTATTGCACCGGGATAACGTTTTCTTAAACTTCTAAGAACGGGTGTAGCTATAACGACCTCTCCAATTGCCCACAGTTTAATAACTAGAATATTGGAAAATTCTTTATTCTTTAAAGATAGTTCGACTTTCTTCTTAAAGATAGGGCTTAAAATCTTAAGGAGAAAACACAACCCATTTGTAAATAATTTAATCCACTGTCTCTTAAGCATCAGATTTAGCTTTCATAATTTTGTTCTTTTCAATAGAAACGATGATAGTTAACATTGCACATAAAAACCAAAAATTCAATAATCCTCCAGGCAACATATATACATTATTTGAATACCAAGAAATTTGTGCGCATATAATCCCGATACTGGCCCCAAAAACAAAATTTTTCCTGAGAGGGTCACTTATATATTTTAAGTTAATAAGAAAATACCTTAGCATTAAAAACATCATAAAAATAAACAAACTCATTCCAATTAACCCAACCCTACCTAGAACTTGTAGATAGAAACTGTTGTAACCGGCCCAAATAGAATCGCATTTCTCAATATTGTTAAACGAATCATCCAGATTAAGGCCGAATCCGGTCCCCAAAGGGGCATTTGTTACGATGTTCTTTGCAGTATCACCAAAAGAAAAACGTATATCCTCTTCATATGATTCCTTTTGGAAAAAACGATGTGTTTCAGATAATGATACCTGCTGCGAAGTTATAAAAAAGAATACAAGAATACCAACTGGCAATAATAACCAGAGTTTCCTGAAGCGTAATATAAGCAAAATTACTAAAGAAAGAGCAAATCCGATCAAAGCACCGCGAGAATTGGTCAAATATAGGCACAAAGAATTTATTATAAATGCAAATAATAAATAAAGTTTATTCAATAAAGACGATTTAACATTAAATAGGATAGTAATAATAATCGTGCAGAATATGACTAACTGAGCTCCCAACACATTCCCATCCCCATAAGAAGACATAGTTCTCCTTGTAATCAATAAAGCGTCCAGAGCCCCTCTTTGAGTTGAATTATAAGTCACACTATTAATAAGCAACTTTTCCCCAAAAGTAAAAACTAAAAATCCATATATTGATAAGATTACGCTTATTAGAATGGTTAATTTGATAAAAATGTCTATCAATGATTCATCGGCAAATACATCAATAAAAGCATAATAGATCAAAAATGATAACGCGTAGAAAAAAAACTCAATATACATTATAGCAACTGGGGCCTCAGAGATAATCCCCAAAAATAAAGAATATAAACAAATTAAGAAATAAAAAGGGAAAACCTTAGCGATTGGATTGTCTATTTTTATCTTATATTTTTCTCCACTAGTTATTTTTAAAATAAAATATTTCATGGTTATAATGGTAGCAATTATATAACCAAAAGCTAATGGTAAAGATAATTGCGATAAAATAAATCCTGCCCGTGGTAGTAAAAAAATAAACAATAAGCAAATATAAAGAAGCAACCGCTTACTCAACAGGAAAGAAAGCCCAAACAGTACCAAGAAAAAGATTATTAAAATATTGTTATTCCACATGATGGATTATTTTATTAAACTCCCTCCGCTTGTCCTAACGAAGAATAATAAATTGACTTGTAGCTCCTAGCTACTTGGCTATAATCTGATTTTAAACATAAACTCATTACATTGTTTCTATAATTCTCAATTTTTGAAAATACATTTTCTATGGCATTCGCTAATTCTTTCGCATTATGAGGTTCAACAACTATTCCCAAATCATACCTTTTAACCGGATCCCAAATAAATCCTACCCTAGTAACAACCATCGGCAATCCATATTGACAGGCATCTCTGATTAACCCAGAATTATATGGTCCCCAGCTATAAGGCAAAACAATAACATCGGATCTTCCAAAGAAATCTTTTTTCTCACTCTCAGAAAACCAATCCTTAGTTATGAGTTTAACCCTGTTTTCTAATCCCATCTCTCTAATAAGATGCTTTATTTTCTCTAGATATCTGTAGTTTACGCTCTCTGGAAGGCTACCAACAATACAAAGGCTATAACCACTTAAATATACCATAGCCCCTAAAAGAGACTCCACGTCTTTTCCCGGAGAAAAAACGCCAAAAAATATTATTTTTTTTGATGAAACCTTCTGAACTTCATATCTTTTTTCACAGGGTTCTGGGATAACCTCAACCTTTGCTGGTGGATAAATGCTTCTTAGGAAATCTGCCATAAGATGATTAAAAACTATAACGAAAACAGATTTTCTTACTATTTCATATTGAATAAATCTTAAAACAAAGTATTTTAATACAGAATACGGACTAAATGACCTAAGGTTTGATTTAAGATTATACTGAACTTCATGAATTGTAGTTACAACTGGAATCTTTAAATCATACAAAGGCAATAGGTTGAAATTTAATGTACGCCTGCCAAAAAAAGGAGCAATATAATGCACATGAAGCAAAGATAATTTTTCCTTTTTTATTATATCGCGGATAGAATCCGACAAGTTAAAGCTTTTTAAATTAATTTTATAGTCTGCATCTGAATTAAGGCTGCCAATTTTTATAAACTTAACCCCTGATACAAAAGGCATCAAGCTATCCAACATATACCCCTGGCTTGCCTTTTCAGGTGGAAAATTACAAATCATACCTACCTTTATCTCTGCTTCTCCCATATTGACAGCTTTTCCCTTCTTATAAACCTAAAAAAACCGAATATTATTGCTAATTGCATAATCGCAAAAGACAAAAAAAACTTTAGAGGCCCGGTAAAATGATACAAATTTTTGAATAAAAAACATAGGGCTGTTAGAATATAGAAAATGATCTGGACAATAAATAAGATTTTCAAAAAATTATTTTGCAGAAGAAAACTGTTTGAAATTAAAAAACCAAATAAGAACACTGGAGTTAAGTTACGCAAAACTTTATGAGACCAAAAACAGAAAGACCTAAATCCCTTTTTAAAAGAAATAAGCTTTTTCAAAATAAAGAAGGATTGAAAGTTACCAGAGCTAATCCTAATTCTTCTCTCAAACTCCGACCAAATATCTCCTATTTCTTCAAAAGCCAAAGCGCGAGATTCAAAAATAAGCCTGTAATCATTTTCAATTATTTTCATGCCTAAGACTTGATCTTCAGTTGCTAAACCTTCTTCGCCAAACTGGAATAACTGTTTTCGTAAAGCAAAAATCTGGCCATTTACAGCCATTATACTACAAACGTTACTCTCTAAAGATTTTAATTTGTTTTCCAATGTCCAATAAAATTGCAGATATTCATTAGACTGAAAATCTTTCTTTTTCAAAACTAGCCTACCACAAACCCCTCCAATATGCTTATCTTGAAAATTCGGCATAATATATAATAAGGCCTTTGTATCAAAAATAGTATTTGCGTCGGTAATAAGAATGATTTCCCCTTCTGCTTCTCGAAAAAGGTCTTTTAATACCTGCTGCTTCCCCCTCCTGTCATTAAACTCAAAAAGGTGCAGCCTTTTATCATTAAATAAATGAATGATTTTGTTTGTATTATCAGAAGAACCATCGGAACCTACTAACAACTCGAGCTTGTCTTGAGGATAATCCAAGGAAAATATATTCTTGATCTTATCCTCAACCACTCCTTCTTCATTATACACAGAAAGCAAAACACTGACTTTTGGAAATTCCGAGATAATTACATGGTTATCATCCTTGTTTTTTCTCAAAAAAGTAACCACATAAATTATAGCTATAATCAGAGGATAAATAAAATAAGGATAAACAGCCAAAAATGAAAAAATCGTTAAAAAAACTGATGCCACGCTATTTATCTCCTTTAATAAATAAATCAACTGCTGGATAGAATGGAGAATTTAAATTAACTGCGACCATATTCCAAGTATCATTATAATTAGTATCTAAATAGCCAGAATAATTTAAGCGGTATATCTTATATTCATCTCCGAGAATACCCTGGATTTTATTTAAATCAAAATGTTTTCTACTTACATCATTGTATTCAAAGATAATTAATGGTAAATTATTTCTTATAAAATTACTACCCCCTTCTAGAACTACAGCCTCTGATCCTTCGCAATCAGCTAAAATAATACAATTAAACCTATAATCGGGGAATTGAATATCTAACGTTGAGCAGTTAACAATATAAGATTTGTTAAATTTTTCAAAAATACTTGAACCTCCGGGAGCCCGTAAATTGTAATTGAACATAGCTTGTTTACATTCGTTAGCCAAAGCAATGTTCGAAACATTCACATTTTTGAATTCGTTAATAGAGCAACTTAAATTTATAGATTTACAACCTTCATAAACTGGCTCATATGCAAAAACAGACTTAACTTTCTTATGGCGCGCCATATCAATGACAAATTCACCAACACAAGCACCAACATCTATAAAATCAACTTCAAAAGTAATCTTACTAAGTATTCTGTAGAGGAACAGGTGAGTTTCTGGTTCATTCCATAAACCTGCCACTAATCGGTCATAGGCCCTTGCGATTTTATGATTAAAATACATCTGTGATCCATTTACTTCCAAAATATAATCTCGCTTAATATTCCCATAAAGAAATTCAAAGCCCGGTAAATTAATATTAAACTTTTCGTGAAAAAACTTCTGAATTACTGAGAATATCTTTACAGAAATAAAAAAAATAAAACTCCTCACTCTGTGCTCTCCCAAAACTAATTAATATAATTCTAAAATTGAAACAACTCAAAACAGCTAAAACTTATGGCTACTCTATTCTTTTAAAACATTATCAATATAATTTTTAATCTTCTTATTCATCGGATCAAGTAAGATAGCTTTTTTAAATTCTTTTTGACTCAAATCCTTATAATCAAGTTCGCTATATAGCCAGCCCAATTTCATATGAAAATTAGCATTTGTAGGATTAAGGTCTATTGCTTTCTTATAAAGCTCCTCTGATAAAAACAATACTTTTTCCTTAGAATTATATTCATCAAAATTCTTTAATTCATCTTTAAAATCTTCTCTAGTAACGAGCTCTGATAATAAATCAGCTTTTTTCTCCAAATATAGACTATTGCCAGGATTAAGGGCTATTGCCGAACTGATATTCTTTATAAGCTTACGGTATTCGATTATAGCATCAATTTTCTTATCTGGAATTTTAACATTAATTATTTTATCAAAAATTATCTTTGACTCATATTGCTTCAGAACAAGGGAGAAAACAAAAATTAAAGTTAAAGTTAATGCCGTTAATAAACTAATTTTTATTGGCATAGGGAGCCTTATCTTAAAATAAGGGATATCCAATGAAGAATGTACATCCTCCAAATAAATAACCCTATAGACCAGAGCTAAAATAATACAGAATAAGACAGCGTTTGCCGGAACATGAAAAACAAAATCAAACAAACTATGTAAAGTTATTGAAAACAACCCAAACAAACATCCTAATATTATACAAATTAAATAAACATTATTTTTTCTGGAATATTTCAGGAATATATTCTTGAAATAAAGGAATATAAAAATTAAAACAAGCAAAAAACCGAAAATTCCTGTTTCTACTAAAAGCTGCACTGGTTCATTATGGGCGAATTTAAACACATCATATTCAATATGGCTCTCAAATGTTTTGTATTTCTGGAATATTTCTCCAAAAGTACCAAGCCCGGTGCCAAATGAAGAAAAATCTTTAATAATTGACGCACTATTCTTAATCACATTCAATCTATCAGAATATATTTTAAGAGGATGTGTTAAAGTTTCTAATCTTTGAGCAACATGTTTTGAGCTAAAAACTCCAAAGGAAATCGCAAGGATTAATACCACAGCAATAATCATAAAAGTATTTCTTTTCTCTCTTATTTTAATACTTAAGAATAACAATAAAAGAAAAAGACTCATAAGAAAACTCACTATGCCTCCCCGAGAAAGAGACAAGAACAAACTCAAGGTCATTATGGATGCCATAAACAAAGACGAAATACGAATAGCCAAAGGAGATATCAAAGAATAACTAATCGCCAAAGGTATTACCATCTGGATGTAAGCTGAAAAATGATTGCGATTTGTGAAAGTTGAGAATTTTAGTATGGCGGGAGTAAAACGACTAACGACTCCATAGAAAGAAACGACAAATCCAATAACAATAATAGCAACGAATAACCTTTTAATCTTTTTTATCGTATCAATATAATTTATAACTGTAAAAAATATAAACAGATAGCTAGAAAACAACAGTAACATACTTACAGTTAATTCGGGATTAATGCTTAAAGAATGATTGCTGGCTGGGTTAACCATAAAGTCTTTGAAAAGTAAACCTGTTTTAGGCGAAAGAACAGATAAGAAATCTAGCGGTAAAGGAAGCAATTGGAATAAAATTAAGCAAACAAATAAAACTAATGGCAAGAATGGGAATCTGATTAGATGAAATTCTTTTTTGAAAAAACACTTCAAAATAAAAACAAAGACAAGCAGAATACTAATTAACTCAATTAAGAAAATTGGAGTATTTGTAACTCCGCCGTAGATAAGTGGTGGGAAAAATACAAGCGATAAAAGAAATGCCTCAATAACAAAAGAGCCTAAATATTCAACTGCTTCTTCTCGATGCATAAAATGGTATTATTTTTTCTTAACTTTCTTGCCTTCTTCACTATAGTAATAATGGTAATAGTAATACTTATCTTCTTTTTCAGGAGCAATATTATTAACGATAACTCCTATTGTCCGGCCACTCTTTGCTTCCGAGAGCTTCTTCTTTGCCCTGTCAACTGCTTCCAAACGAGTACTTGCCCCCTTGACTACCAAAACAACGCCATCAACAATATTTGATAATATTTGGGAATCTGCTACGCTTAATACAGGAGGAGAATCAACAATAATCCGGTTGAACTTTCCTTTTAAATCTTCGAGTAGAGTAATAATTTTCTTTGAAGAAAGGAGCTCGCTTGGATTAGGAGGAATCGTTCCGGTTGGGATTATAAATAGGTTCGGGATACTAGTTTTATTAATTATTTTTTCTAAATCAACGCCTCCTGTAAGAAAATCACTTAAGCCGGGTTTTTGGTCAATATTAAAGTTCTTGTGAATCTTGGGCCTACGCATATCCATGTCTATTAAAATTACCCGTTCATTCAATTGAGAAAATACTATCGACAAATTAGAAGAAACAAAACTTTTTCCCTCTTGAGGCAGAGAAGATGTAAGTAAAATAATATGGAGAGGCTTGTCTTCAGGGGTAGCAAAAAGAATTGAAGTGCGTGCCGCACGGAATGCTTCGCTGATTTGAGATTGGGCACCTTGCAAAGCAAGCACGGCTTTTTCAGAATCTGTTTTAGCTTCTTTATACACGGATGGGATATACCCCAAAAAAGGTAAATTTAAATAAGAGCTCACATCTTCTGCTGTCCGGATACTAGAATCTAAATACTCTAACAGATAAGAAATCCCTACTCCAATAATCAAAGAGAAAATAACCGCCATTTGCATAGCTTTCTGTTTATTGGGCTTAAAAGGGAACTCCGGAGGCTTAGCATAGTCAACAACGCTTATACGAGATGTCTCAATCTTTTCTGCTATCCCAGTTTCTTTAAGGCGGCTTAACATACCAGTATAAACGTTTTGACTAGATTCTACTTCTTTTTTCAATAGATTATATTGGACTAATTTCTGGTTTAACTCCAAAAGATGATTGGTTTCATTGATAAGCTTATCATTTATATCTTCAAGCTGTGCTTTAATTGCGATAATTTTAGGGTGCTGTTCCTTATAACGCTTAGCTCCTTCCGCAAGCTCTGTTTCAAGTTTTGACTTTTCACCTTTTAGCGCCTCTAACAAACCTTGTGTTTTTCTTTCTATGTCAGGCAAATCAACAATTTTGTTTGTTTGAACGTAATTATTTAAAGCCTCCTCTGCCTCTCTTAATTTATCCTTATAGCTGCCAATTTGAGACTGCAGCCATGAAGAAGCCTCTTTTACGGTCCGATTCCTCTTTTCAACATCCTGCTGCATATAGATTCTTACAAAAGCATTAGCTATAGTGCTTGCTCTTAATGGATCAGTATCATCAACACTTAGCAAAACTATCTGTGTATTCTTTGGCATTTCAATTCTAACTTGAAGCCTAAGCCTTTCAGGTAAATTATAAATATTTTTATAATAGGAATCTTTGCTTGCACGCAATTCATCCGCTACTTTCTCTGCTAAAGCAAGCGAAGAAAGTAGTTTAATTTGAGTCTGCAAGAAAGGTTCCCCCCATAAGCTTTCTCTATAAACCTCATCAACCCCAATAACCTTCGGAGGCACAAGATCAATTAGAAGGCTTGCTGTCGCTCGATACATTGGGGTCTGCTGCGATACATATACCGTAACCGCGGTAGTAATAATAAAAACGCAGGCTAAGATCAACCATATCCTTTTTTTTATTATTCTTAAATAATCTTGTATCGTTACTTGGCTTGTTTCGGGATTAGGTAGCATAATTTATCCTTCTAAAAGAATGATTCCGGGACAGAAATTGTATCATCTGGCTCAAGCTCGATATCTTTTGTTTCATCACCTGTCTTTAAGATTGAACCTACAGGCACAACATATATTTGTTTTTTTCCTTCATAGGTACGAATAACTTTTGTTCCATTTGCCATAGCTGTTTCGGAGAGCCCCCCCGCTAAAGCAATAGCATCAAGAACAGTCATACCTTTCTTTAAATCAAAAACTCCGGGCTTTTCAACCTTCCCTAAAACTGAAATAGTACCCAACTTATCTACAACTATAGTATCGTTTCCTTTAAGGTCAATATCCGGCACCTCTCTATCCAAAATCTGCTGAGCATCCACCTCCATTGTCATTTTTTTATTTCCCACATTCCGTATTATTTTAACCTTGCTAGTATCAGCTTTATCGGTAAAACCTCCAGCGGTTGCAATTGCCTGTGTTAAACTAAAAACCGCTTTCATTTCATAAGACCCGGGAGTCTTAACTTCTCCAAGTATTGAAATTTCTGCATATTGCTTAATAAAAACAGATACTTGCGGGCTAACCATAAATCCGCCACTTAACAAATCAGTTAATTTTTTTTCCAGCTCTCTGGCTGTTAAACCCTCTGCTTTAATATTACCAATTAATGGATAAGAAATATTTCCATCCGGACCCACTCTGACTTCTCTAGACAAATCCGGCTCTTCATAAACTTTAATTTCTAAAAGATCGCTTATTCCGATTTGATAGTCTGAATCGACTTTTGATTTTATATCTTTGACTGCACCATTCTCATTTTGCGCTATTGAAACCCCAAAAATAACAAAAATAAAAAAACTAAATATTAATATTTTTCTCATTCTCAAAACTCCGAATTTGCAGAAAAAGCAACACTATTCGTCATAGGGCTATTATATGAAACATTGGAATCTTGCTTTTGAAAAGTATATTTAAGGTTCATCTTTAGCCATTTACGGAAAGCATACGAAAGGCTTGGCGTAAACCCTACAACCTTATCGTTCTGTTTACTAGAATATTTAGTATCTGAAAGATTCAAACTGCATCCTAAAGAAAATTTAGGATTAAAAGCAAGATCATGCTCATAACCAATAACACTATTAAAATAACTCTTGGTTGTTAAAGAACGGTTAATTGATTCCTGCATACCATTGTATAATGTTAATCTATACCTAGTCAATTTATCATAATTATAAGTTAATCCCATTTCTACGGAAGGAGAATCTTTTGGAGAATTATTCTCCTTTAAGATTTTTCGCCCATAACCAAACTTCATATTCCCTTTTATTTTAGCTGTAATCTTTCCGTCAATACCAACAAAGAATTTATAGTACCAACTATTATCTAGATTTGTCCCTGATTTTAAATACTCAATAGTACCATAATCAAATTCCAAGAAGAACCTAGTTTTAGGCATAGAAATAGGCTTTATATAAGCCATAAGCGCCCAAAGTTTTTGGTCGTCAGTATTGCTACTGCCATAAGCTCCATCATAAACACTATGCGTATAAGTGTATTTAGTATCAAAATCCATACGGCTAAAATCAATTCCGTAGCCAATGTTTGAATTGTATATGGTATTGCCAGTCACACCACTTGCACCTGTTGTCAATTCAGAATTTAAAGTAGAAAATTTTACAAAAGAAGAGGAAAATAATATTTTGTGCTTATTGTTTCCAAAAATCATATTCCAACTGCCATATGGCCTTATACGATTAAGATGAGTATTCCTCTTATAAAATCTTTCATCTATACCTCCGTCTAACACCAAAGAAAACATTCTCCTGCTCTCAATCTGTCCATATTCCTTAGAAAACTTGGCAGGCGTTTCACCAATAGTTACTTTCAACCCCGGCTTTACAGTGTTGATCAAATCGTAAGAAGGGTTAAGCTTGTCATCCTGATTAAAAAGATTATTGGTATATTCCGTAGAAATTGAAGCATATGGATGAAAGATATTATTTAAGAAATCAAGTGTTTCACCCACTACACCGCTAGGCGTCCCGGACAAAGGCATCAAAGAATCCCTTCTCTTGAATCCTGCCTTCTCAATAGAACCTAAAACCTCCTCCTGCTCAAGAGAAGCCTTAATCATTTTTTCTCTTGTATTATCAAAAACAAGATTATTCCTTAAAGCCGCAGACATAGCAGCTTCTCTTGCGGGATTACTCATAACCGCATCAGACATGATTTTATCGCGCATTAAATCATATGGAGAATTTTGGGCGAAAGACGGCTTATGAAGAATTATAAATCCCATAATAATCAAAAAAAAATAGTTGGTTTTCACCTCTTGCTTGTTTTCTTTAATTTAAACAACCCGGCAAACTTATAGATTAAGTTTCTTTTTTTAAGCTTTTCTTCGACGGAGAATAAACGCTTAGCAATGATACTGCTTACCGCCTCTTCTATTTCAGTAAATTGCAGCCCATATTCAATATACTTACCAGTCTTAAATGATTTTATCCAAACGACTTTTGCTAAAACAAAAACCGGAGAATTAAAAGCGGGAAAATTGATTTTTAACTCTAAAAGGCTGGACATTGGCAGCAACTTATCAATGCGCATACGAATGCCTCCTGCGCCAATATCCTTAACTGCGGCAAGGCAAAAGCAAGTTTCTTTCGGCTCAGTTGCCAAAAGCTTATATTTGGCCAAATGATAGGCTGTAAAACGGCTATGCTTTCTGCGTTCTTGACCCGTTGATTTTGCCATATTAAAATTATAATATCAATAAATCACAAAATGTCAAGGAGTTATGATAATTTTCTTAAAGATTATTTTATAATTTATTAAAAAGGCTGAACTTCCCTGCGCCGCAAATTAATAGGCCGATTAACACAAAAATTACCACAAAATTGTACTCAAATCCGCCATTTGTAATGAAAAAACCTTTACTTAAATGCACCTTGATAGCTGCAACAAGCATAAATATTATCAAAAAGATTGAAGTTGTTCTTACGCTTATACCTAGGATTAAAAACAATCCCCCAATTAATACAGTATAAGCAGCAAGATAGGACCAAAACAATGCAGGCCTAAATTCCAAACCAACCAACATTTCAGCAAATTTTTCAGGTCCGCTGCCCCCGAATAAGCCAAATGCCATCTGCAGCCCATGCGCGAAAAACATAATCCCGAGTCCAAGCCGGATAACTAAAATTGCTAAATCCATCATTTGCCACCCCCCTTTAACAAATCTTTGATTATCCCAAATCTATTGCGAAAGCCGAATGAACGGTAAATACACATTAAAAAATGCAATAAAGTAGGTATCGCTCCTTTTAAATTAACACCAAACACTCTTCCGCAAGACTTATTATTAGCCATAGGAATAATATAGCCAAAATCAAGAGGCTTGTATTTTATCAGCCTCTGCCTTTGTATACCCCTCGTTACATTTATAGCAGCACACTCTCCTTGAGTAATCGCAAACTGCACTGCCATACGTAAATAATTATTCCTAAAAGAAAAGTAAGAAGCGTCTCCGATAATAAAACAAAACTCACTGAGCCTTAAGAAATCATCGACCTTAACTCTTCCTTGAGGATTTTTTTCTACATTTAAATTCTGAACAAAACTTGGAGCCTTAACGCCGGCAGCCCAAATTACCAAAGAATTTTCAAAAATTTTATCTCCGGATACAAAAACTCTCTTCCCTTCTATTTTTTCAATACTGCTATTAACACAAATGCCTATACCCAGATTCTTAAAATTATTTAAAACATATTCTTTCATCCACTCAGGAAGCACGCCTAGCAATGAAGGAGCTCTTTCAACTACAACGACTTTTCCCAATCTCTTCTTTATCTTCAAAAATAAGCTTAAGTTCGTCGCTACCTCCACTCCGGTGTAACCACCTCCTGCAACTATGTAATTATCAAAAATATCTTTATTCAAAATGCTGATTATTTTCTTTGCATCCTCCACGCTATCAAGCTTAAAGGAATTTTGCCTTATATTTTCATTCCCGTAAAAATTAGTTTCAGAACCGACAGAAATTATCAGATAATCAAAATTTATTTTCTTATTAGCGGTAGAAATCTCTTTCGTATCTAAACTAACCGACAACACTTCTTCGTTTATAAAATCGAACCTGTACCTCTTAGCCAATTCTTCAATCCTATAGCCAAGAAAATCAGGAGTTATACCTCTTCCTAAACAATCCGGAAGCATTGGTAGAAAATCAAAAGTTTCCTTCTTATCAACGAGAGTTACGTTAAAAGAAGTCTTTGAAAGAATCCTTGCTGCGGATAATCCGCCGAAACCAGCTCCGATAATTAAGATTTTTTTCATAGAAAAAGCCCCACGATTAAAATTATGCTTATGATTGACTGCAAAGCTATCGTCATCCGAGAGGATTTTACGAGTTCCATTTTTTCCGTATAATGCTTTTTAATAATTCTCCCCGCTTTTAAAACAATAACAGCTGCTAAAAGTGACAATAAAGAAAATGCCTTTAAGTAACCTAGAAAAAAACCTAAAACTATTGAAGCTAATCCTAAAAACATCAACAAATAATATAAAATAAAAGCTTTTCTAGGCCCCGAAACACTCACCCAAGTAAACTTTCTTGCAGCTTTATCTTGAGGATAATCGGGGATTTCATTAGCAAACAGGATTGCAGTTGTAAACAAACCAAAAGGTGCGGATAAAATAAAACTTTTTAAATCAGGGAATATTCCGGTTTGAATAAAATACCCACCCATTACAAGTGCCGGGCCAAAAAGCAAAAAAAGGAAAATTTCACCTAAACCACAGTAAGAAAATTGAAACGGCTTATGCGAATACGACCAGCTTAAAAATATAATCGTCAGGTAGATAAAAACAACAAACAGGCTATTTAATGCTATGGCAAGAATAATTACTGAGAGAAAAGCAACTACTGCAAAGACAATTGAAAGGTTTAGATAAAATTTCTCGGAAAGCAGCCCCTCCTGAATAAGTTTTGAGCCGCCGAATAATCCATAAAAATTTTTGTCCTTCCAATCAGCTCCGCTCTTGGAATCCGCGTAATCATTGATAAGATTGGCGCTTAGATGTGTGCAGATGACACTCACAAGCCCCAAGAAAAAACAAAAATAGTTAAAATTGCTTCTTTCGATAAGTGAACCAAACACAAAAGGAAGGATACTGGCAGTAATAAATGGTAATCTTAAGGCTCTTATAATTATTTTAGCCATAGGGCAATATAAAACGGACTGCACAATTTTGCTTCAAAGTCAGCGGGTCCTGCCGCCGATCCACCCCACCGTGCTCGCCCACTGCGCTCGGCGGGGTGCCCCGGCTCGGCGTCACCCGCTGAACAAAATTTACGCAAAATTTAAAATACTATCATATTATCCATATTTATTGCTTTCTCTTTAACTATATGTTAACATAACTTTATGATTTTAAAAATAAAAAGTAAAATAGACAAGGAAATTTCTGCTTTTCTAAAAGACACTGACAAGCGCTATCATCTTAAGAAAATCTCCCCTGTTTTATACAAGAATATCTGCGAGTTTGCAAATAGAGATGGTAAGCGCGCCCGTCCAATACTTTTCGTAATCGGCTATCTCGGATTTAGCAATAAAGAAGCTACTGGGCTATATAGATCAGCCATATCAATTGAGCTTATGCATGATTTTATGCTCGTTCATGACGATATAATTGACAAATCCGATACCCGTCGCGGAAGGCC
>JAQURX010000009.1 GCA_028715415.1 Candidatus Omnitrophota bacterium
ATTTTATAAGCTTTTGCCAAAGACTTGATTGCGGAAAACCCGATATTGTGCCTTGAATCGGCGTATTTATCTCCAGGGTTGCCTAAGCCTACAATTAATTTCATTCCTTATTTATTTTCTTCCTTCTTTTCTTCAGATTTCTTCTCTTCGCCGCCTTCAGCAGGGACTTCTTTCTTCTCTTTAATAACTTCCGGTTCCTGCTTAGCTTCACCTTCAACAGCTTCAGGCACAACTTCTTCTTTCATCGGAGCGGCAATCGTTAAGACAATTGAACCCGGGTCGCTTAAAACTTTAATGCCATCCGGCAGAACAATATCTTTTACGTGGATAGAATCCCCCATCTTTAATTGGCTAATATCTATCTCAATATTCTTAGGAATATTCGTAGGCAAACACTCAACCTCAATTTCCCAGAGGATATGCTCCAAAGATCCGCCTTCCTGCTTGACGCCGATAGATTCACCCTTTGTTTCGACAGGAATATTAACTTTAATAGCCTTAGTCAAAGATATCTCATTAAAATCAACGTGCACAATATCTCCATGCACCGGATCATACTGAATTTCTTTGATCAAACAAGGCCGCGGCTTATTTTTTTTGTCATCTTTTACGTTAAGATTAATAACAACACCTTCAATTCTGTGCTCATGTATTAATCTAATCAATACACCCTTAGAAACCTTAAGCGGCATTGATTCTTTACCGTCTTTATAAACGACCGCGGGGATAAAACCCTGTTTCTTTATGCTATTAACCTTTCCCCTTCCTACACCTTCTCTTTGTTCAACGTCCAAAAATAATTCTTCCATTTTTCCTTTCTTCCTTTCAATGCATAATTAACTGCTATTAATCAAATAATGAACTAACCGATTCTTCAATATGAATCCGTCTTATTGCCTCCCCCAAAAGCTGGGCAACTGACAAAACTTTAATCTTAGGATTAACCTTGCCGTCTGTAACAGGAATACTATCCGTAATTAAAAGCTCTGACAAATCTTTGCAATCATTAATCCTTTGTATCGCAGGGCCTGACAAAACACCATGCGTTATTGCAGCCCTTATAGTCTTTGCGCCGAAATTCTTTAAAGCTACCACTGCTTCAATCAAAGAACTTCCCGTCGCAATCAAATCATCGGTGATAATAGCATTTTTGCCTTTGACTTCACCGAGTATATGCATTACTTCTGTTTTCTCCGGAGAATCCCTTCTTTTATCTATAATCGCAAGGCCTGCGGAAAGCCTTTTTGCGTAAGCACGTGCCATTTTAATACTACCCACATCGGGAGACACGATAACCAAATCAGGTAGATTTAATTTTTCAAGGTAATCTTCAAAAACACCTATTGAAAAAAGATGGTCTACAGGAATATCAAAGAATCCTTGTATTTGCCCTGCATGCAAGTCCATAGTTAAAATCCTGTTTGCTCCGGCAGTAGTCAATAAATTAGCAACGAGCTTTGCGGTTATAGGAACACGCGGCTGGTCTTTTCTGTCCTGCCGGGCATAACCAAAATAGGGAATTACCGCTGTAATGCGATTAGCAGACGCTCTTTTTAAAGCGTCAATCATTACCAAAAGCTCCATAATATTCTCGTTTGAAGGAGGGCAAGTCGGCTGAATCACAAAAACATCCTTACCTCTCACATTCTCATTAACCTTGACCCGGACTTCACCTTCGCTAAACCTTGAGACTAAGGCATCTGACAACTTGATCTTAAGAGACTCACAAATATCTTTTGATAATTGCAAATGTGCATTGCCGCTAAAGACCATTAATTTATCCATCTATTCCCCTTATTTTTTTATCGGCCTGGCCGGGATACCGACAACTGTCGTGTTATCTGAAACATCCTTGATAACTACAGAGCCCGCTCCGGTTTTAGCAGATTTTCCAATTTTTACGGGAGCAACCAATATAGAATCCGAACCTATAAAAGCATTATCTTTTATTACGGTAGGATTTTTCTTTTTGCCGTTAAAATTGGCAATTACGACGCCTGCGCCAATATTAACGTTATCACCTATTGAACTATCTCCAAGATAACAAAAATGTTTAGCAAAACAACCACTGCCGATCTTTGAACGGGCTATTTCAAGAAAATTGCCTACAAAACTTCTATCGGCAATCTCTACATCCTCTCTAAGATGGACAAAAGGGCCCACAGAACAGCATTTACCAATTTTAACACCCTTTTCTATGACTGTAAAGGGATAAATCGTCGTATCTTGGCCGATCTTAGTGCCAAAATTAATGAAAGTTGAAGCGGGATCTACAATAGAAACCCCTTCTTTCATCAATTCTTCGTTAATCCTTATCTGCATAATCCTGTTTGCCTTAGCCAATTCAATGCGCGAATTAATTCCCATAGCCTCATCAACGTCACAAACCTTAACAGAATCAAGCAAGCCTTTGTTATTATAAATAATGCCAAAAGTATCGGTAAGATAATATTCTTTTTTGCGGTTATTAGGCTTTACCTGCTTAAGGGCGCTGATTAATTTATCTTTTTTAAAACAAACAATGCCTGTATTAATCTCTTTGATTTCCTTTTGCACTTCATCAGCGTCTTTTTCTTCTACTATTCCGCAAATCGTATTGTATTTATCCCTAAGAATCCTTCCGTATCCCTGCGGCTTATCCACATTTGCCGTTAAAAGCGTAGCATCCAGATCGTTTGCAGAATGATGCTTAATTAGCTTTGCTATAGTTTCTTTTCTTAGTAACGGGATATCCCCGTAAAGGACGAGAATCGTCCCCTTGAAATTCCCTAAAGCAAAAAGGGCAATCTTAACAGCACTTGCAGTGCCATCAACCTTCTTTTGGATTACTGTTTTAATCCCGCTTCTTAGGACTTTACTTACTTCTTGATGCTTATGCCCGAGTACAATAACGGAATCCTTGATTTTTAAATCACGCACAGTATCCAAAACAAATTCCAGCATCGGACGGCCGCAAACAGGATGCAAAACCTTCGGGAGCTCGGATTTCATCCTCTCCCCTTTGCCTGCTGCCAAGATTATCACTGCCACTTTATTTTTCATAGTTTTTTTAAGTTTCCAAATTGCCCGGCAAGGATTCGAACCTTGACAGTCAGACCCAAATTCTGATGTGCTACCATTACACTACCGGGCAGGTATTAAAGTTCGATCCTACTTTAAAAGTATTGCTATTGTAAGAGAATAATTAGACCTTAACCTTCTCTCTATCAAACGCCTCTAGAACCTTCCTCTGGAGCAAATCTCTAAATGACTGCGTTATCGGATGGGCAATATCTTTATGCTCTAATTGAGCACTACTTGATGATTCCTGCGCCAACGGCCTTGTATTAACAGGCAATTGCAGGCCGCACTGATTACAATATTTGCTCCGCAGTTCATTTTTAAAGCTGCACTTTGTGCACGGCTGCTTTATTTTCCTTGAAGGCATAGCGATGAATAAACCTGTTGTGCCTTCAATAACCTTAATATTCCTAACCACGAAAGAATTATCAAAAGTAACGGTTGCGTAGGCTTTTAATTTTTTATCCGGTGAATCTTTAAGAGCGATCCTAACCTCGGTAATCTCCATTACCATCCTCCTTCAATGAACTCAAAACTTATGGAGTATAAAAACATAAGCTTTGTTTTGCTTAATTTGCTCTATACTAAAATGTCCTCGCCACAAAAACTTCTTTCCGAATATCAAAATTTAAAAGTTTTTTACGCAGCAATTCAGCTTTCTTTTTTGAAGAAACAATTGCGAAAACCGATGATCCGCTGCCGGACATTAATATTAGCTCGGCACCTGATTGAGCGAGCATATTTTTGACTTTTTTAACTTTTGGATAGAGACTAAACGTAATATCTTCCAAGCTGTTAAGTAAAAGCCCCGTCATTGAAGAAAGATCAAATCTTGCTAATGTTGAAGTTAATATTTTAACACTTGAGCAGGGTATTGTCAACCCTACTTTTTTATTTTTTATACGGTTAAAATCATCCCATTTTTTGTATATTTGAGCGGTGGAAACATGTATTTTAGGCGTAACTAAAATATGCCACAGGCGTATGTTTTTTAACCCATTTAAAGGCTTAATTACCTGCCCCCTGCCTTTTCCAAGGGCAAATGGGGTATTATAGATAAAAAAAACCACATCGCTACCAATCTTACTCCCGAGGGCAGCAAGCCTTTTATTATTTAATCTAAGGCGCCACAGCTTATTTAGCCCCAAAAGCACAGTTGCGGCATTGCTTGAACCTCCCCCCAAGCCAGCGCCAACAGGTATACGCTTTACAATCTTAATATCCACACCCATTTTAACATTCTGGCTTTCCTGTAAAAGCTTGGCACTTCGGTATGCTAAATTTGAACAGTCTTTAGGGATATTGGATGAGCTGGAAATGATTCTAATTTCTCCGTCAGGGCGGGATTTAAGGATTATTTTATCGCAGAGGTTGATTCTTTCAAAGATTGTTTCTATATCATGGTAACCGTCGGATCGCCTCTTTAAAACTTTAAGGTAAAGATTTACCTTAGCATAAGAATTTAAAACTAAACTTTCCGCCAATTTACCACCGCTTACTTCTGGTTATTAGGATATTATGCGCAAAACCGCTTTTTCTATATCAGAGCTTGTAAGATTATATTCTTTCAGGAGCTCGGCAGGCTCTCCTGACTGGCCGTACCTGTTTCTTATTCCGATGCGGATAACTTTGGTAGGATGATTCTCTGCCACAACTTCATCAACGCTTGAAGCAAGGCCCCCTATTACAGCATGCTCCTCGCAAACAACAATACCCTTAGTCTCTTTGGCTGCTCTTAAAATTTCCTCGCTATCCAAAGGTTTTATTGTATGAATATTGATAACACGGGCATTAATGCCTTTTTTTGCCAAATTATCCGCGCAAGCTAATGCTTCCTGAACGAGGATCCCACAGGCAATAATAGTTACGTCATTACCCTTGGTTAAAACTTGCGCTTTACCAAACTTAAACTCACCCTTGTTTTCCAATGTAGGAAATTTAGACCTTCCTAAACGCACGTAAAAAGGCCCTTTTGTATTCACTGCGGCAATAATCGCTTCCCGCGTCTGAGGCCCATCGCAAGGGACAATAATATTCATATTCGGGATAACCCGCATAAGAGCGATATCTTCAAGTGCCTGATGGCTTGCTCCATCCGGCCCAACAGTAATTCCGGCGTGAGTTGCCACTATTTTAATATTAAAATTATTATAACTTACGGAATTCCTTACCTGATCCCAGGCGCGGCCAGTAGCAAATATGGCGAAGGTTGAAAGAAAAACAATTTTCTTACAGCTTGCTAATCCAGCGGAGGTTGCCATCATATTCTGCTCTGCAACCCCAAAATTAATAAACCTATCGGGAAATTCTTTGGCAAACATACTCGTACGGGTAGAGCTTGATAAATCCGCATCTAAAACTACAATATCATTATTAGCCTTTCCAAGCTCAACTAACGTCTTACCGTAAACATCCCGTTGGTATAATTGTTCAATCATATTGTCTACTCCAATTCTTTCAATGCTCTTTCTGTTTCTTCCTTGGTAGGAGCCTTACCATGGAAATCACAAACATTCTCCATGAAAGAAACGCCTTTTCCTTTTATGGTCCGGGCGATAATTATTGTCGGCTTCCCTTTTAAGGTTTTTGCTTTTTCATAAGCCAAAAGGATTTCTTCCATGTTATGCCCGTCAATTTCAATTGTATTCCAGCCAAAAGCCTGCCATTTTGCGGCTAAAGGTTCTAACCCCATAACATTGCATATTTTTCCATCAATTTGGAAACCATTGTAATCTAAAATTGCACAAAGATTATCGCTTTTAAAATGCGCACAAGCCATTGCCGCTTCCCAAATATTACCTTCTTGAGTCTCGCCATCCCCCATAAGCACATAAACACGGTAATCCCTCTTATCAATCTTACCTGCTAAACTAATGCCTAAACCCACAGATAAACCTTGGCCCAGAGACCCTGAAGCTGATTCAATCCCCGGAGTCCTTCTATCCGGATGGCCTTGCAATAAAGAACCCAGCTGCCTTAAGGTCATAAGTTTTTCTTTAGGAAAGTATCCTGATTCGGCTAACACTGCATACCACAAAGGGCAACAATGGCCTTTTGACATATGGAACCTATCCCGGTCAGGCCAACTTGGGTCCTTAGGGTTATGTTTTAAAACTGAAAAATATAAAGCTGTAATCAAATCTGTCGCGGAAAGGCTGCCTCCGGGATGCCCAGAACCTGCTTTACCAAGCATTTCTATAATAAGCCTTCTGATCTGCTTTGCTTTATCCTGTAATTCTTTTATTTGAGCCTGAGAATATTCCATAATTATTTTTTTAAAGTAACCCCTGCTAATTTTTTCTTTACCTTATCCTGCTTAGGGTCAAGGCTTAAAGATTTTTCCCAGTTAGATTTTGCTTTTTGTTGATTCTTTAACTTATAATAAGTATCTGCCAGGTGGTCATATATTATCGGATCATCTTCCAAACTAGCAGCTTTCTCTAAATTCTTCAATGCCTGCTCAAAATTGCCTTTTTTAAAATAATACCAACCCAAGCTATCAATATAAGCCCCGCTATTAGGCTCTAGCTCTATCGCCTTATTTATCAAAGTAAAAGCCTTATCTAAATTCTTGTTTGCTTCTACATAAATATAGCCCAAATAATTCAATGCTTCGTGATAATCAGCCTTAAGCTCAATTGCGCGTTTTAATTCTTTCTCGGCAAGATCAAATTTATTCAACTCATTGTAAATACTTCCAAGATAAAAATGCACTGAAGCATCATTGGGAGACAAACCGAGAACAATCTTATAGTTTTCTTCAGCTTCTTTAAATTTTCTCTGCTGCAGATAAATTGCCCCTAAACTCTTAAAAATATCTGCATTCTTAGGCTGGAGTTTGGCCGCATTCTTTAATGCTGCTTCATACTCCGATCTGGCTAAATCAATCTTATTTTCTGAAGTATACAGGATAGCTAAGATAGCATGCGGCTCAACTGCTTCTGGGTCAAGACGGATAGCGGTATTTAATTCTGTTGCAGCCTCGGAAAAGTTGTACTTTTTTATAAGCCCTACGGCCAGATTCAAGTGGATAACCGAACTTTCATTATCCGACTTCAAAGCACTTTTATATTCCTGCAGCGCTTTGTCAAGGTCGCCAAAATCATCATACATAACACCCATTATATAATGACTGACGGCTTCCGAATTGCAACTATCAGAAGAAAAAACTTCTGAATTTATAAATAAGCTTGCCAAGAGGAATAAAAACATTACTCCTGCAAACTTCTTATTCCAAGAAGTCATAATTTAACCAAATTAGACTTTAAAAGAAATTACGCCCAGGCTCTCTTCTTGATATGGCGAAGACGGCGACGCATCTTCTTTCTTTTATGAGTCTTTATTTTCTGTCTTTTTCTTTTCTTACCGCAAGGCATTAATTGCTCCTTATCAATAAATAACTTTATTTAACGGGTATTCAATAATTCCTGTTGCACCGGCATTCTTTAATTCAGGAATAAGAATACGGACAATTTTTTCATCTATAATGGTTTCAACCGCAAACCAGCCGTCTCCGGAAAGGCCGGATATGGTTGGATTCTTTAACGCAGGGAGCTTTGATAACACTGCCTTAAGATTTTCTTTTCTAACATTCATTTTAAGGCCAACCTTCTCTTCAGCAGCAATAGCTCCTTTTAATAGAAGGGCGATTTGTTCCATTTTACACTTTTTCCAAGCGTCTTTATATGAAGATTTATTTGCAATAAATTGAGTCGTAGATTCACAGAGGGTTGCGATTTCAATTAATTTATTTGCCTTTAAGCTTCTGCCTGTTTCAGTTAATTCAACAATAGCATCAACTAAGCCAGCACTCACCTTTACTTCAGTTGCTCCCCAGCTAAACTCCACCTCAACATTAACCTTGTTTTTCTTGAAGAAATTCTTGGTCACGTTAACCAGTTCAGTAGCAATCCGCTTACCCTTAAGGTCCTTTGCAGATTTAAAACCTGAATCCTGAGGAACAGCCAAAACCCATCTTACTTTATTAAGGCTTTGTTTTGCGTAAATGAGCTCTGAAACCCTAACTACATCCGAACCATTCTCTAAGACCCAATCGTTGCCGGTTATTCCGCAATCTAAAGCGCCATCTTGCACATATCTGGACATCTCTTGCGCGCGCAAAAGCACTACTTCAATCCCCGGATCATCTATAGACGGGAAATACGACCTTTCACTGGATAATTTTACATTAAAACCAGCCTTCTTAAACATCTTGAAGGTTGATTCCTGAAGGCTTCCTTTGGGCAAACCTAATTTTAATATTTTATCTTTCATCGCAGATTATCCTCAATTTTGCTTTTTCTTTTAACACGGATAGTTATTATACTTATATATTAATATTTTGTAAAGCAAATTATTTGAAGATAAAATTGAGAAAAAGTAAGTCCTCAGCGGATGGACGTTCAAGACAGAGCCCTTGCCGCGCGCAGTGGGCGAGCACGGCGAGGTGGCTTGAACGGCCAGCCGCTACCCCCTAGTTTTTATTGCAAAATTATGGTTTTAAACTATAATAAGTGAGTATTTGGCGCACTATTTAACTAAAGCAGCTAAAGGAGAGAATTAAATGCTTAAAATACTTAGAGATAAGAAATTACGAAAGACAGTTTTTATTGTTTTAAGCCTCATTATTATCCCCGCTTTTGCGCTGTGGGGCTTTATTGATGCAGCCCACAAGAAGAAAGAACCAGCTTCCATAGGAAAAATCTTCGGCCATAACATAACCCCTCTTGAATTCAAGGAGGCAGCGGATGCAGTAAGAATATCAGCAATCATGCAATTTGGAGATAAGTTTGAAGAGGTAAAGAAATACCTGAACTTTGACCAGCAGGCATGGGAAAGACTGATATTAATCTATGAAGCAAAAAATCGCAATATCAAGGCAAGCGACAAAGAAGTTATAGAATTAATAGAAAGCTACCCATTCTTCCAACGCAATAAGCAATTTGACCAGAAAATTTATGCCGAGATATTGCGTTACGTTTTTCGCATACAACCAAGGGCATTTGAAGAACAAACCCGTAAAAATATAATCATATCCAAACTATACAAACAAATTACCGATAAAGTAAAAGTAACCGATACCGAGATTAAAGAAGAATACCGTAGAGCCAATGAAGAAATCAGTGTTTCCTATATCGCCGCAATTCCTTCTGAATTAGGCAAAACCTTGAATCCTGCTGATTCGGAGGTAAAAGAATATTTTGATAAAAATTCTTTGCAATTCAAACAGCCTCTTTCTTTTAACCTTATCTATGCAACAGATGAATCCGATAAAAAAATTAATAACTTGCTTGAGAAAATAAACAAAAAAATAGACTTTAATCAGGCAGCAAAAGAATTATCTCTGGAGGTTAAAGAAACTGGTTTCTTTAACTCAAATGAACCTATACCGGGAATTGGCTGGGCTATGGATATCTTAAAACAGATAAATAATCTGGAAATCGGGAAACATACTCCGGTAGTTAATATTGAAAAAAAGTACTACTTGTTTGAGCTTAAAGATAAAAAGGAAGCTTTTATACCTGAATTTGATAAAATAAAAGACAAAGTTAAAGAAACGCTCATAAAAGAGCAATCTTCAAAAATCGCAAAAGAAAAGATTGAAAAAGCACTAAGCGAATTAAAAGAAGCTTCTAAATTAAATAAGAATTCCGTTAATTTTGAGAAAGTTGCAAAAACAAATGGCCTAAAGGCTGAAAATACAAAACCGTTTAAATACGGAAGCTACATTGAAGGAATCGGCGGCACTGACAATTTCTGGACTCAAGCGCAATTGCTAAAAGAAAATGAATTTAGCCAGGTAATCAACATGCCTTCAGGTTATTTTATCATTAAAATGAAGGCCCGCCTCCCAGTTGACGAAAAGAAGTTTGAAAGCGAGAAATCGGATTTTAGCAAACAGTTACTTTCACAAAAACAACAGGAAGAATTCGGGAAGTTTATTGAAAAATTGAAGAAGTAATACTTTTACATAATAAAACCCCGCTTCTCTTTTAAAGAAAAGCGGGGTAAATAAAAGGGACGGTTCTATTTTTTGAACTTTGATTTCTTAAAAAATAGAACCGTCCCCTTTATTTAATTTTTTGTATTTGATTAACTTACTTTGATTGCAGTTACAGGGCATTGATCCGCAACTTCTTGAAGATTACAGCCTGCACAATCCTGTTTCTTTACATGTGCGATACCGTCTCCTTGCACCTCAAAGACTTCAGGGCAAACTTGTTCACATAATCCACATCCTACGCAAGTTGAAGCATCAACTGTTACTTTTGCCATTTTTTACTATCTCCTTCTTAAAAACGGGGTTAAGATTTAATTATGTCCCCTTGGTCTTAAAACTTATCTTTCCACCAAATTCTCAAACATCTCTTCGTGATTTACTTCTTCAGAAAGGATGTGAGTTACTAATTGATACGTAACATTATCTTTTCCTAAAGTCTTTTTGGCAATTTTATTATAAACCTCAATTGCCCCAGCTTCTGCTTCAGCAACTATGCGGATAATTCTATTGATATCTGCTGTATTCTTTGGAGGCATTAAATAAGGAGCATTTGCATTCTTTTCTAATTCCATAGGATTAGCTATCGGGGTATCGCCGAGTTTAACGATTAAATCCGCAATTTCAGTCGCATGTTCCAATTCATCTTTTGCAATTTTATTCAGCATCTCTGCAATATCTTCATAAGCCTTGCCGGAAACAGTCTGCGCCATAAACCAATAAAGATAAAACGCAAGCCACTCATCAGCATAAGCCTTATTCAAATCTTTACACAATTCTTTTAAGCTTAAATCCACGATTGCCCTTGCCTGTTTTCCCATAACTTACCTCCCTCTTGCTTTTTGCGCTACTATTATGCTTGGACTTTCAAGCCGTACTTATTTATATTAAAATCCGCTATCCCCTGAATCTGTTTTATTGCTTCAGGATTATTCAGCAGATGTTTAAACCTTCCTTGTGCTTTCAGGTATTCCTCAACCGGCTTAGGAGTAATCTGTTTCTTTGAGATTAAAACTCCATTCTCATATTCAATCAAAGGATAAAGCGCTGTCTCAACCGCAAGCTTAGCAACTTCCTGAATCAAACTTGCTTCGTAACGCCAGCCTAAAGGGCAAGGAGAATGAATCTGCATATATTTAGGGCCTTTGATTGATAAAGCTTTTTTTACCTTTCGCTGTAAATCTTGGGGGAATGCCACAGAACAAGTTGCAACATAAGGAATACCATGTGCCAAGGCAATTTCCGGCATAGGTTTCTTGGGCCTGACATTACCTATTGATTTTACTCCGATAGGGCTTGTGGTAGTATTGGTATCGTAAGGCGTTAACCCGCTTCTCTGAATACCGGTATTCATATAAGCTTCGTTATCATAGCAAACATATAGAATATCATGCCCTCTTTCAAGCATTCCTGAGAGCGCCTGTAAGCCGATATCAGCGGTAGAACCATCTCCACCCTGCGCAATCACATTGATATTTTCTTTTGTTCCTAAATATTTCAAACCCGCCTCTACACCTGAAGCAACTGCAGCGGCATTTTCAAAAAGAGAATGCATCCATGGGACATTCCAAGCTGATTCAGGGAAATTTGTGGAAAACACTTCGAGGCAACCGGTATTATTTACAACTACCGTATTCTTACCAGCAGCATCAATAACTAATCGCGCTGCCAATGATTGGCCACAGCCAGCACACGCTGTATGCCCAGGGCTAAATAGATAATTATTCATAGCTTTCCTTTAATAGTTCTGGTTTTAAATCAATGAATTCGCCTTCAATTTCTTTAGTAGTCAACAACCTGTATATTTCTTTAATTGAGTCTTTAGTGATATCGCGGCCGCCTAAGCCAACTATAAAACTACTAATAACCTCAGGGGTTTTTTTCTTGCCAAAGAATGCACCTTTTACCTCTGAAACTAAAGGCGCCTGAGCACCTAAAGAAACAGCCCTGTCTAAAACTGCGATTTTAGGAACCGCTTTAAGTGCATTATAAATTGCCTCCGCGGGAAACGGCCTATAACTAACTATTTTTAATAAGCCGACCTTTTTGCCTTTTGCGCGCAAGTCATCAATAACATCTTTAATCGTCCCGCAAACCGAACCCATCGCTATTATTACTCTTTCCGCGTCTTTAACCTGGTATTCTTCAACTAATCCGGGATAATTTCTTCCGAATGCTTTGGAGAAATCAGAAAAAACCTGCGGAATAAATTTCAAGGCTTCTTCAAGGGTCTTTTGCAGAGCATAGCGTGTTTCCATGTAATAATCAGGGCCTACTAAGGGGCCGATAGTCATCGGATTATTTACATCTAGGTGATAAAGCGGTTTGTAAGCAGGGAGGAATTTATCTACTTGCTCCTGAGAGGGGATATCAACTGTTTCAATTCCATGAGTAAGGATAAAACCATCCATACACACCATCACCGGAAGCATCATACTCTTATCTTCAGAAATTCTGTAAGCCATGAAGTGCAAATCTACTGCCTCCTGGATATTCTCGGCAAAAAGCTGAATCCAGCCGGAATCACGCAAAGAAACCGAATCCTGCTGATCATTCCAGATATTAATCGGAGCTGAAATAGCGCGGTTTGCGCAAGTCATAACCAAAGGCATGCGAAGCCCGGCTATATTAAAAACAACCTCCATCATATAAAATAACCCCTGAGAACTAGTCGCTGTGTAAGAACGAACTCCTGCTCCAACTCCTCCCAAGACTACAGAAGCTGCGGAATGCTCAGATTCTACATTAACAAACTGTGAATCAAGCTTGCCGTCAGCAACCATCTGCGCCAAGTCTTCAACGATATGGGTCTGAGGAGTAATCGGATACGCTGAGATAACTCCCGGCCTGCATAATTTAACCGCTTCCGCTACTGCATGAGAACCTTCAAAAAACTCTTTCATATTTTATTCCTTCTTCCCTTCCGCTGATTCTTCTTTAATCATCACAATATCTTTTTTTGGACAAATAAACGCGCAAAAACCGCAGCCCTTACAATAATTATAATCACAAATATAGGTATTCTTTTCTGTGCCTGAAATACAACCTTCGGGACAGACCGAAAGGCACATTTTGCAACCAATGCAATTCTTCTGCAGGAATTTCGGCTTTAACTCTATTCGCCAAGAACCTGTTTTATTATTCTTACTTGAACCCGATTTTACAATTAACGGACCAAACATATTATTTTCCTTTTTTTATGAATTCAAAACCTTCTTTTACAGCTTGAATATTTGCTTCCTGAGCCTTACCGGAAAACCTTCTTTTTATCGCCTCAAGCAGCGCTTCCAAAGTAAGCTCTCCTGTTGCAGCACAAAAAGCGCCCAACAAAGCAGTATTTCCTAGAGGCCTACCGATTGTTTTCATCGCGATATCATTAGCTGGAACCATAAAAACCTTCTGTTTTGCTCCAACCTTAGGTGCAACATCTCCCTCTTTCTGATTAATAATGGCAATCCCATTCTCTTTTAATCCAGAAAAACAGTTGAAACCTCGCATTAATGTAGCATCCATGATAACCAGATAATCAGGTTCATAAATCTGGCTTCTTAACCTGACAGGCTTTGAGTCAACACGGACAAAAGCATTCATCGGAGCACCCATTCTTGCTGCTCCAAAATGCGGGAATGCATAAGGATACATCCCTTTTACAAAATATGCATAACCCAATAATGTCGCCGTTGTAATGGCTCCCTGGCCTGCCCTTGCGTGTATACGTATCTCTTTCATCTAATTAAGCTCCTTCTATGGTAACAAAGTGAGAATCTATAATATAATCTTTATCCTGATTTGTCAAATAATTTATTTTTATTGGTTTTTTCTCAAAATCTGGGAGGTTTCAGCAAGAAGGCTAAATCTTGCTTCGGCTTCTTCAACGGTTAGCGTTCCCAAGCCGCAAGCAGTGCTTAAAGTCAAGTTTTCGAAAGCTAAATCTCTATCTGCACCCTTTTTCACCAAAATATCTGCCCCTTCAGCAACCTTTTTAGCTAAAGATGCTGCTGTTTCTTTGTCGCTAATACTTTGAGTCGGAACAACGCCCCAGCAAATCAAGCCGTTTCGCTTAAGAAAGGCGTTCAAATCTTTCGCGTAAAGCAGGAATTTATCCTGAAAATCAAAGGCATCAAAGTTAATAATATCAATGGCTTTAACATCCGTGAACATGGACCAATCGGTATTCCCGCAGCAATGAATACCCAGTAAACAATCCTTGGAATCAATAGCTTCTGTAAATTCTACTAAGCCTTTTACCACAGCCTCCCTGGTAAGAGGCGTATAGGCAGAGCCAAAACAACCTAAATAAGGTTCATCAATAAAAATAATGAGTTTCTTGCCAAACTCCCTGAATAAATCCAGCTGCCAACGAGCCTTCATGATCAGGCCCTTCATTATGACCTGCCAGAAGACTTCGTTATGCAATAAGGCAACACCATTTTCATCATTTAAACCCGCAGCAAAGGTAAACGGGCCGGTAACCTGGCATTTGATGTACTTAACTTGACTAAGGTCTTCCTTCTTAAGACGCTGGTATAATTTACTCAAGCCTAAAGCAAAATCAGAGCTTATTGAGAAATAATCCGAATTATTAGAAATTACCTCTTCGTAGAATTTTTCTAATTCCGCCTCTTGATTTTTCGCATTAAAGAATAGCCCTTCAGGAGAGATCTTAAGACAGGGTAGATTCTGGCTAAACTGAGCTATCATGCCTTCACAAATATCCCGTTTAGGTAATTGCGGCCAAAAAGGGACTTCGGGCAGGTATTTGAAAATTAAATCTAATGCAGAATCAGCATCGCGGTGAGGCAGGCTCCCAATCCCAATTGCCAAAGCTCTTAAATCGTTCATACGCTTTCTCTTTTTACACCGCTTGGCCCAATCTCTACTGCCTCTTCTATGCTTACCTTAAAAATAACAAACTTCTTAGGGATGGCGAGTTCATAACTTTCATGCCTTTTACCGGTAGTAATAGCATTAATAATTCTTTCTGTAGAAAGATTTATCTCTTTTTGTTCTAACTCCTTCACAATATCATCATATTCAGCGCCTTTTTCAAGTATTTGAACCGAACCATTTATCTGATAACCTCTCAAGCTCTCAGTATCCATAAAAGACAACCCAACACGCGGATTCATCTTAAGATTCTCCCAGGTCCTGCCAATTGTATAATCAACAAGATATATAGTGCTGTCTTCGCACCTAAGCAGGAATTTAGGCGCTGCGTTCGGCCGGCCTTTAAAATCGCAAGTGGCCACACTGATAAAATTCCTCATTTTTAATAATTCATTAATGCGCTTCTTTATCATTTGATTAAATATCCTTTATCACAAGGTCTTTTAGGACATTCCCAAAACAATCATTAAAATCATAGACGTCTTTGAAATCATCTATTGAATCCTCGTCGGTCTTCGCAAGAATCTTTTCCTTAACCATATTAAAGACAATATTGCCAAAATCCTGCGTTTTAAAAACTCCCCAATGGGTCAACACAGTCTTAGCCATCGGGCCGTATTGGTCAATTGCAAGGTCACGCAATCCCTCTAAAAGCTCTTTGCCACTGACATGAGTTTCTTTCTTCAGTTTGTTTTGAGTATAATGAAGGCCTTGCATTACAAACTCATAAGCATCCGGTTTATAACGCTTGTCCTTAACACTGAGAGCTTCAATAACTTTATAGAAATCCTTTTTTTCTTCCATTTATTTTAAGTCAAGCCCGGGATATTAAAACCGGTTACCTCTTTCATCTTCTGTGCTGCAACATCATGAGAACGCTTAATCGCTTTATTATAAATATCTTTAAAGGTTTTTTCAAGGTAAGTTTTATCCATAGAGCTAATCCCATCTTGAACCGACACTTCTTTTACTTCCTGAGCGCCATTCATTGTAATTTTCACCAAACCATCGTTTGAGGCAATCTCAAAATTAGTATTTTCTAATTCCCGCTTAACTTCCTGCATCTTCTTTTGCATATCCATAAGCTGCTTCATCTTATCAAACATATTTCTCCTTTGTTTAAAACCCTAATTTTTCACCAACCAAAATAACCTTAAGCCTGCCCGGCACAACTTCCGCTTCAATAATTAAGACTTGGCAACACATCCTCTTATAATCAGAGGGCAAACACACTTCAGGATTACAAACTCCCTCTTTTAAACAATAGCTCGGCCAATTCAGCCGTTTGCAATTAAGGGGAGTCGCGTATTCCCTTGCTCTTTTAAGAGCCGCTTCGACATTCGGGGTAATTTTATTAATTCCACAGACTACGATAACGTTTTTTGCGCTGGAAATTCCTGCTATGCGATTTCCATAGGCACTTAAAAAAATCAGTTCTCCTGATAAGGATAACGCGTTTGCACTGGTTAGATAATAATCTGCTTGCGAACCTTTATTCCTTAACTCTAAGCTTTCTTCTCTTGTTATCCCTGGCCTATATTGGTTAAAGACCTTGTTCCCGCGCAGCTCAAGGTGTTTTACAATCTCCAACTGGTCCAACGTAACCGATCCTGAAATCCCGACACTCGCAGCCAAGGGGATAGCCGACAAGACCCTGCCTCTTGCCTCTGTAATATCATTAGTAAAAATTCCGGAAATATTCCTTTTTTGCCAATTCCCAATTATCGTTTTTATTTCTTGTTCCATATTTAACTTTAAAATCTATTGCCTGCGCACCAATTGTTTTGATAAATCTTTTTTTAGTTTCTCTAATCCGGGGCTAAACAAGACTGGATACCTATAATCAGAATCAATTTCTTTCATTGCCACCGGGAAATATTTAAGATTTTGTTTTAGGTATATCCTTGATTGTTCAAGAGCAGGCGCTTTATAAACCAAGTTACCACCATGAATTACTTTCTTTAATAAAGGCTTGCCTTTTATCGCTTCATCCCAAAGGCCAATAATATCCTTAACAAACCTGCCTCGTTTATCTTTTATCCTATAAACTTGTTTTCTGCCCGGATAGGTAGCCTTACCTTTGCTGATTTTCATCTTAGGCTGAAACTTTCCGAATTCATCTGTAACTTCGCTTAATTTATATACAACATCTAAGACCGGAGCGTCAGTACTTGCCCCCATATTCGTCCCTACGCCGAAACTATCAATACAGGCCCCCTTAGAAAGCAAAACCTTGATTTTAAATTCATCCAAGTCTCCGCTGGCATAGATCTTAACATCTCCAAGCCCCGCTTGATTTAGCTTATGACGCGCAATCTTAGATAATGAGACAAAATCTCCGCTATCAAGCCTGATTCCAACTAATCTATGGCCCTTTTCTTTAAGAAACAAGCCGACTGTTACCGCATTTTCAATACCTTTTAATGTATCATACGTATCAACAAGAAGAATTGTTTTCTTAGGGAAAGTCTCTGCATACGCAAGAAAACTATCCAACTCGTGTCTAAAACTCATTACAAAAGAATGCGCCATTGTGCCGGCAACAGGTATTTTATACATCTTACCTGCCAATACATTTGATGTCCCGCTAAAGCCTGCCAGGTAAGAACTTCTTGCCACTTTTAAACCTGCCTCCGGGCCATGAGTCCTTCTTAAAGAAAAATCATAAACATTGGAAGACTTAGCACTCAGCACTATCCGTGAAGCTTTACTTGCAATCATTGACTGCAGATTAACTGTATTTAAAAGAACACTTTCAATGAGTTGGGTTTGAATAATTGGCGCTGTTACCCTTATTACCGTCTCCTGAGGAAAGAAAACCTCGCCCTCCGGAAGAGCCCAAAGATGCCCCTTAAAACGAAAATCTTTAAGATAACCTAGAAAATCCGGAGTGAAAAGTTTCAGGCTTTTTAAATATGCTAATTCGGCATCAACAAATCTTAAGTTCAAAACATACTTTAATATATCATCTAAACCTGCAGCAACCAGGTATGAACGGTTTTTAGGAAAATCGCGCACAAATAAATCAAAAGTAGCCCAAGTATCCTCCCGATAATGGAAATAACACTGGGCCATAGTAAGTTCGTATAAATCAACAAGAAGCGCATAACTATTATACATTTTATTTAGTAATTAATAACCTGTAAGCATCTTTTGAGAAAGAATTATCCTTGAGGGCTATTTCTCCTGCTTTAGTAATAAAAACATACGTTGGCACTCCAAGAAGTTCGTAAGACTGAGAAACGCTGGAATCATTGTCCAATAAAACATTTAGATTAAGGCTGCGCGCTTTAAGAAAACTCTCCACTTTATACTTCTCCTCCCCAACATCAATCACCAAGAGTTCAACCCCGTCTTTCTTAAAGTCTCCCGATAAATTCATTAACTCTTTTAGCTCTGCCCTGCAATATGGGCACCAAGTAGTCCAGAAGAATAAAATAACCGGCTTATTACCCTTCAAACTAGAGAATGATACCTCCTTGCCGGATATATCATTGAGTTTAAAATCCGGAGCATTCTGGGCAAAAAGCGGGTTTAAACAAAAAAACAAAGAAATAATAAACACCGCAACAAACGATTTTCTCATTAAAAACTCCTTATAGATAGATAAATAAAATATCCGCCCATGCCAATCAAGACAATCGCGAATAATACTTTGATGATTTTAAGCCATTTACCTGACTTTGGAAGATTAATTAATGCTGCACTAAAAAAACCTATTACAATTAAAACAAACCCCATACCAAAAGCAAAGGTAAACAAAAGAGTAGCGCCATACAACAGGTTCTTCTTTGCCGCTAAATAAGCCAATATAGAACCTAAGACCGGAGTCAGGCACGGAGAGACAACTAACCCGGAAACTAAACCGAAAATGAATCCCGATAAATATCCTTTTTTAGTAGAAACCGGCAGTTTTATTTTTATGGGAAAATTTAATGCAAAAAAATCCAACATTGACAGGCCAAAAATAATGATGATAATACCCACAACCAGATAAGTAACAGGATTAGTGCTAAAACTGCCAAATATTTTTCCGGACAATGACGCGATTAATCCCAAAATTGAATATGTAACCGCAACACCTGTTACATAAACTAAGCCTAAACTTAAACCTTTAAGTTTTGAACCACTGGAACTTATTCCGATGTAGCTTGCGCTAATTGGTATAAGAGGATATATACAAGGCGTGAAACTAACTAAAATTCCGCCCAAAAAAGCTAATAAATAATCTATTGGGCTACCTGAGAGCTGCATCAATCCACCTTAAGTATTTTTCTTCACCACTTACTATGGGTAAGGCAATTATTTCCGGGACTTCATAGCTATGCAGGGACTTTACAAGCTTAATAATCTTTGGCATATTTGATTTCTTTGATTTAATTATCAAGAGTGACTCTTTCGCCTTATCAACTTTCCCCTGCCATGTAAAAATTGAACTAACTCCGTCAATAATATTTACACAAGCAGCGAGCTTTTTTGAAATTAACCCATCAGCTATACACTCAGCTTCCTTTTTACTTGAAGCAGTAACAAAAACTACAACATACATACATTTACCCCTTTTAAAAGTTATTATATGAAGATTAACCTGCTATATCAAGAGCTTTTGCGCACTTCGTCCAGCGGGTGACGCCGAGCCGGGGCACCCCACCGGGCGCAGTGGGCGAGCACGGTGGGGTGGATCGGCGGCAGGACCCGCTGGAAAAATTTACACGAAATTACTTACAAAGCTTTTTTACTAACTGCGCTGTTCTTTCTCCAAGCCTAATACATTCTTTTGTGCTTCTTGAGTCGGGTGAACCTATCGCAACAGGACCGTAATGATCTCCCTGGGAATCCCCAAGAATAACCATCCCATGGATTAACATTGCCTTTAAAATATCCAAAACGGTTGTCTCATTGCCGCCTCCGACATTTGCGCTTGAGGAAAAAGCAGCTCCGATTTTTCCTTCTAACTTTCCATGAATTTTAACCGTATCATCAAAAAGCTTTTTTATTTCAGCTGACATTGTCCCATAATAGGTAGGCGAACCGATGATTATCCCCTCAACTTTCAATAATTCATCGACTGCTACGCCTGACACATCTTTAATTACTGCTTCAACCCCTTCTTTTTTAATTCCTTCAACTACTAACTCAGCCATCTTCTTTGTATTTCCTGAGCGAGAGTAATAAATTACCAGTATTTTTGCCATAACCATTCCCTCCCTTAGCTTTATTCTTCGTTAATTTTAATTTCCTTAATCCTGCCAAATTGAGAACAGACATCAAATATCAATGTCGGATCAAGAGTTTTTGCTGTTACCTTAAAATTACAGCTTTTTGTGAATTCCTCATTCTTAATCTCGCTTACCTCTAACTCTTCCGCGAATTCTTTAAGAGAATTTCCCACTGTTTCCTGCGTTGATCCGTAGGTAGTCAAAATAAATTCTAAAGAATATTTTCCCACATTAGCCTCTCTGACTATTTTAACATTATTACTGAAAGCATTCTTGCGCTCTTATCGCGTTCTTTGCGATAAGAAAAATATTCATTATTCCGGCAAGAAGTACAGATCCCAGAATCAAAAATATTGCCAGAGCTTAATCCTGCGGCCAAGAGCTGTTCTTTATTAGCCTTAATTAAATCAAAATAAAAACGCCCATCTCTTTCAATCAAAGCCCCTCCAAAATCCTTTCCTACCTCATAGCAACAATTTCTTATTGCGGGGCTAAAGCTTGCAGAAAGATTCTTTGGCTGCGCATCAAACTTCTCTTGCATTAATCTAATAGTTTCTAATACTATGTTTTCTTTGGTGCTTTTCCATCCGGCGTGTACAATCCCTACTGAAGGCCTGGACGAATCAAACAAAGAAACACACAAACAATCCGCAGTAAATATTGCTAAAGGTAACTTCTTGATATCGGTAATAAAAGCATCCGTATCGGGGATTGATGAATCGTAGGTTAAAGCTCCCTTTCCCCTATCTTCTTCAGTTACATAGACAACTTTATTTGAATGGATTTGTTTAGCGCAAACTAAATCTCTATAATCAATGCCTAATGTTTCTAAAAAACCTTTTCGGTTATCAAGCGAATGCTCTATGTTTTGATAAAATAACGACGTATTCCCGTGTTGCCTGTTACTTGTTGCGCAAACTAAGATTTGATTCTCTAAAAGAGGGGCATTAACCATTGATTTCAACTAGCTTTTCCCTGCTGGTAAGCCCTTTAATTATTTTAATATTATATTTCTTAATTTTGAAGTGCTCAGACAATAACTCAATAAGTTTATGGTTTGCAAGCCCTTCCTGCGCTGGTTTAGTAAGATAAACTTTTAATTTATCGCCTTCTTCCTTGACCAGGTTCCTGCTTGCCCGGGGGATGACGCGGACACTTATAATCATTTTCTTGCAGCAGTGCGGTATGCATCAAGTATGCTATATATCCCTGCCATTGCACAAATAGTTAAACCAAGCAAAAACAAAACAACACCAGTAACTAGAATTTTTAAACCCAGAATCTTTCCCAAAAGAAGAAACGCAATAAGAATACTGCCGGAAACCAAAAACATAATACCAATAGCAGAAATCATCATAATCAAAATACCTTTAAAGATTTGCCCATTATAAATCTGCCCTAAGCCGCTAAATATAAAAGAGAGAACTGCTACTAATCCGGGGTTTGTCCTTATGTTTTCATTACACATTTTCTTTAACCTCCTCTTTTGACTCAATCTGCTTTCTCTCAACCGTTGATATGATTTTATCGCTTAGCTGGGTAAGCTTAGTCCTTGCGTCATTATATTTCTTTGCTGCGTTGGTTAAATGACCGCCTACCAGGTCAAAATCTTCCTGAAATTTATTAATATCAACGCGCAGGCTCCCAAGCTCTGAGAATATTTTCTGAATATCGCGCTGGATATTTATTCCGCGCAAACCGTAAAGAATAGCCTGCAAATACGCGTAGAAAGTATTTGGAGAAACAAAAACTACCTTTTTAGATTTTGAATATATGCTAAGCTCTTCATCCTTAGAAATATGATAGTAGACAGCTTCTGCCGGGATATACATAAGCGCAAAATCAAACGTCCCTTCATCCGGAAGGATATATTTTGAGGCTACTTCATCAATGCGGTTTTTTACATCACGCAAAAATACCCGGTTCGTTAGCTTACGCTCCTCATCAGTAACAGCATCTTGAAACTTACGAAAATTTTCCAAAGGGAATTTTGCATCAATTGAAATAATGTTTTTCCCTATGATAATGGCAGCATCCACAATATCGCCGCTTTTAAATCTATGCTGGAGCTTTATGTTTTCTTTAGGCAGGATATCTTCTAGTAATTTACCAAGCAGAGTCTCCCCCATCTCACCTCTAAATTTAGGGGCGCGCAAAAGATCCTGCAAGCTGGTTATATCTTTGCTAATTTCGTAAATCTGCTTGTGGGTTTCTTCAAGGCGGCCTAAACTTTTTTGCACATCACCAAAAACTTTTGTCGCAGAGTCCAGCCTTTCGCCGACTGTGCGATTCGCAACTGCCAAGGCGTCAGAGGTATCTTTCAGCCTCTGATTAAGCTGGTTATTCATAGAGCTAAGCTGTGAATTCACTTGCTGGGAAATCTTCATCACAAGGAATACAACTACAGTTAGCCCTAAAGCAAATATTACCACAATTATCCAAATCATGGGCTTATTATACCACCGAGCTAATCGTTCTTAAAGCAAATAATCTTTCTTTATGCGCTTAATTGACCGGAAGATGTTTTTCTTTACATCGGGGCAGACTTTTTGCAGGTCAGCGATAATACGGGCTATCTTTGTGCGGCTTGAAGTGTGGTAATTCGGGCAGATGCAGTCAAAAGTAGAAATCTTTGCGTCTTCTATAAATCGCCTTACCTGGCGCTCTTCAACATAGGCAAGCGGACGGATTAAGGTAATTTTTCCTTTAAATAATTCCTGCTTTGGCGCCATTGCGGAAATTTCACCCTGAAAAAATAAGTTTAAGAGAATAGTCTGGATAATGTCGTCAAAATGATGCCCCAAGGCAATCTTATTAAAACCAAATTTATCTGCCTGCTCAAATAAAGCCTTTCTTCTATTCCATGAGCACCAAAAACAGTTTATATCTTTCTTCTTAGTCTTTTTCAAGACATCAACTTTTTCAATATGATATTTAACGCCGATTTTCTTAAAATATTTCTCAAGCGCCTTTGCACAGGACTTAGGATAACCCTGGTCTATATGCAGCGCCATTAAATCATACTTAACCGGGACAAAGCTCATCCTATCCTGCATCACTTTTAACAGTGTCAGACTGTCTTTGCCACCGGAGACAGCAACAGCAATCTTATCGCCATCCTGGATCATATCATAATCCCCGATAGCCTTGCCTATTTTATTAGAAATATAATATTCCGAACCTTTAATGTTTGACATAGTGGTTAATTATACTCTCCAAACTCAAAATTCTCAATTATTATCTCTTTGCGTCTGCCTTTGCTTGCTTCTCGCAGGGACGTTCGCCAGCCCCAGCGTGGCTGGCTCACTCTCGAAAATTCTCGCTCTGCCTACATTCTATTTAGCGGGGCAACCTTGCCCGCTCGAATTTCCGGAAGCCCTGCTGCGAACCAAGCAAAGGCATCCGCTAAATCTCTTGCAATACCAAACAAAAACCCCAAGCGTTTTTAGTGCTTGGAGTAGTAAAAACCAGAACCGTCCCTATTATTTTTAAATGAATCTGGCGGCTTTTCGAGCGAATGTCGATTTTAGGCAAAGCAGCTTGAGCATTGAGGGAATCCCGATGCCGCGACCGACAGGGCGCGGCAATATCGGGATGGCGATGCTGTTCGAGCGCCGAGTGAGAGCACGAGGCGCGAGTTCAGCAGCCACCGAAATGCGAAAGACCTTTGGCGGCCCCGAAGGGGCAAAATCTACCTTGAGCGAGAAAAGACGGCAGATTCATTAAACCCTATTCGAATCAACAACCATCTTCTTGATTTCGCCGGTAACGTGGTGCCGGAGCAAATCATCCAATGAAATCGGAAGGCGCATGGACCAGTTTTTATTGCTGATAATTCCCGGAGTATTAATCCTGTATTGGTAGGGGTCGCCCTTAAAGATTCCCGCAATACTTAGCCAGTCTGTAATTAACTGGATACAAAATATTGCCTGGGATTCTAAGGTAAAGTTTAAAGCAGCATAAATTAATTCATTACCGGCATCTTCCTGCATCTTTCCCGGCATCTCTAAAATGCTCCAGAGCTTTTCTTTCTCCTGATAAGTATCAAGATATAAACTTATAAAATCCCCCACCTTCTCTCTCGGCTTAGCTAGTACATGCAAAAGCGCATCTACTGAATCAATGCTATCAAGCCAGCGCAGCCTTCCATGACAAGATAGATTTAAATCAAAAAGATTATCCCTTGCATAACTAAAATCAATCCCTCTGTCATTACATTTTCTTACGAATAATGCTTCATCAACTGTGCCTGCCTCATATTTCCACCAAGCTGACCAGTTTGTCGTATCATGCGTTGAAAGCATGGCAACTGAAAGCGCCCTGTAGTCTTGCGGCATAAGAAAATCGTGTTTAACACTCCAATCCTTTACCCAGCGCTGCACATCATTTCCGGGAATTCCTAATTCTTTCAATGTGTCAGTGCAACACTTTGGTATTGTCCCTAAATCTTCGGCGCACAAAGCCATCTTGCTTGAATCGAGCATCACATTTAGAATCTTCTTGCCCTGCCCGCACCATTTACTCTCATCACTCGGGTCAAAAGATCCATGCAAACCCTGATTTTCTTTTGGATCATTATAAGGAATACTCCAAATCCTAAATAAACCAACCACGTGGTCAATCCTTAAAATGTCATAAAAATTCTCAGCGTATTTTAACCTTTCTTTAAGATACCTAAAACCATCCTGTTCAATCTTTTCCCAATTATAAGTCGGCATCCCCCAACGCTGGCCCTTTGCGCAATACATATCAGGCGGAGCGCCTGCTGCAAAATCAAGCTTAAAAAAATGCGGCTGCTGCCAGACATCAGCGCTGTCGCGGGAAACCAAGATCGGGAGGTCGCCCTTTATAAGAATATTCTTTAAGGCAGCATAATCTTTTAAATCCTGGAATTGCTCAAAAAGAATCCACTGCAGCCACATCTGAAAAGTAATTTCTTTTTCATGGGCTTTATAAAAACTATCCAACGACTCTTTATTCCTATCTCTGTAACCCGGATCCCAATCATACCAAGCGCTTTCGCCGTGACTACTCTTTAATGCTTTATAAAGCGCGAAATCAAAAAGCCAATAGGAATTTGCTTCCTGAAATTTATTAAATTTCACGGCATCCATAACTCCATTTATAGAAAAAATCTCCCAGAGTAAATCTAATTTCTCCTTCTTTACCCCGTAATCTACATTGGAAGTTGTGGAAGGAAAATTTTTTGAAAGTGCATCTATTCTCGCAAGGATTGTTTTATTTTTAGGAAGGAATTTATCCTTAAGGCAAATATACGAAGGCTCCAAAGCAAAGGAGCTTACCGAATCATAAGGGCAGAATACTCCCCCTAACTCATTCATCGGCAAGAGTTGAATAATTGAATTACCGGATTTAGCTGCCCAGTCAACTAGGAGCTTTAAATCATTAAGGTCGCCAATGCCTTGGCTTTGTTTTGAACAAAGCGAGAAAATCGGGGCTACAACTCCCACTCTCTTACTTAAACCAATCTTCTTCCACTTTTCCTGTGATTTTGTGGCAAGAAGATACTCATATTTAGTCTCTTGCGTCATCTTTTAAATTAGTGCATAAAAAACGTAGCAATTATTTTATCTGCGTAGAATATTGAAATGACTGCCGCTATTGACAAAAATGGGCCATAAGGAATAGTATGGTCTTTTTTTAACAAAAGATTATAGACGCCAATTATTATCCCTAAGAAAGGCGCTAAGAAGAAGGTAATCAAAGCTAATTTCCATCCAAGGAAAGCGCCGATCATCGCTAAAAGCTTCACATCTCCCCCGCCCATAGACTCTGTTTCACCCTGAATAGGGGGTTTCTTTAAAAGCTTAAAATAGACTACGTCAAAAAGAAAACCGGTTAAATAAATAATACCGCCTCCTATAATAATACCCAAAAGAGAATTACGCAGGGGCGCCCAACTCCAAGTAAGTGGCGCAAGCGAAAAACCTTTAACCGAACTTAATATAAAACCGATAATTATCCCTCCGACAGAGATTTCATCAGGGATTATACGGTGTTTTATATCTACGAATGTCGCGATAATCAAAGCACAGACAAAGATTGAATAAAAAAAGAACTCATAACTTAAGCCATGGATATTATAAAAAGTTAAAAAGGTTGCAGCACTTAGCAGCTCTACTAATGGATAACGCAAAGAAATTCTCTTTTTGCAAAACCGGCATTTGCCGCCTAAAAACAAGAAGCTTAAGAATGGGATATTATCGTACCCGGGGATTCTCTTCTTGCACTGAGGGCAATGCGAACGCGGCCAAACAACCGATTCACCAAGCGGCATACGATGGATACATACATTTAAGAAGCTTCCGATAATTGAGCCAAAAAGGAAAACAACTATTTTTGCTATCATAATTTCTTAACTCCTTCTTCTAAAGCTGCTCTCATTATTTCGACTGGGGCCTTGCCTTCAGTCCAAATCTCAAAAGCAGCTACTCCTTGGTATAAAAGCATCCCTAACCCGTTAGAAAATCTTGCGCCCTTTTCCTTAGCAAGCTTTAATAATTTTGTTTCTTTAGGATTATAGATTACATCGTAAACCAATAAATCTTTATGGATAAGCTCCTCTCTAACAAGACAAGGATCATTCTCCCTCATCCCTATAGGTGTCGTATTAACCAATAAATCACATTCCTTTATGCCAAGGCTATCTATCGAAGAAGCTGAATTTATCTTAATTGCCTTAAAATTATTTCTTAGTTGGCTGACTAAAGCGTCCATTTTTTTACTGTCAATATCAAAGATTGAAATCGATTTTACTTTTGCATTTGCCAAAGAAACTGTAACTGCCTTTGCTGCGCCTCCTGCGCCGATAATACAAACCGATTTTCCTTGAGGAGAGAACTTTAAGTCTTTTGTAAGATGCATAATAAATCCCGGGGCATCAGTATTAAAGCCTGCTAATTTATTTCCTGAAACTTTGATTGTATTGACCGCACCAATTAATTTTGCTTCATCGGACAACAAACTTAAGAAAGGGATTATTTGTTCCTTATAAGGCACAGTAATATTAAGCCCGGAAATATTGATCTTGTTTAACTCCGAGATAAATTTTTTTATTTCTTCCGGTTTTAGTTCAAATAATTGATATTCTGCATTTATTTTTAATGCCTTAAAAGCGGCATTATGCATGGCAGGAGACAAGCTGTGTTTTACAGGATTTCCTATTAATCCGTAAATTTGTTTATCTTGCGGGGTCATTTTTTAAAGATGACTTGGTATAAACTACTCCAATGAGAATCTTGGTACATAAGAAAAGGCTGTGGATAGAGTGAAATTAATTCACTGGTTATTTCATCTTCGGTTAACTGCCTCATTTTATTGGGAAGCCCCGGCTTACCTGCGGGCTCTTTAGGAAATAAACCGTACATCAAATTCCAAAACTGGCTCCATTCTTCTCTTGTAAAATCAGTAAATGGTTCTCCGAAATAGGATTGCAACTCGGATTCCCTTTCACTAAATGCTACCGGTCGTTTTCTTTCAAGGTTTGGATTTGCTTTCGCAAAAAAATTATCAAAATTAATTTTCGCTTTCTCAAGGCTAAATCCGCCCTTATCTTTTAAAACTCCTTGAAATTTAAAGATTAAAAAAAGGGAAACAAAACCAAAAATAAGAAAAAGCTTTATTCCAATTTTTTTAGACAGCATATTTATTGACTGCGTTTAGGTAAGCCAAAATAGAAGCCTCAATTATATCGGTACTTGACCCTCTGCCAGAGAATTCTTTATTCTTTATTTTAACACGGAGATTTACCTCGCCGATTGCGTCTTTTCCTCTTGTAACTGCTTCAAGTCGGTAATCAAGCAACTCTCCTTTTATTCCGGCAATTTTATCAGCAGCCTTAAAACAAGCATCCACCGGACCGTCTCCAGAAGAAGAGCCTTCCATAATCTTGCCTTTTTTCTTTAGCTTTACTATTGCCTGAGGAGAAAGGTCGGTACCGGAGTCAACACGGAAGCTATTTAATTGCCAAAGAGGCTTTATTACTCTAATCTCCTCTTCAACTATTGTAATTAAATCGTCATCAAATATATTCTTCTTTTTATCAGCTAGCAGTTTAAAACGTTCAAAGGCCCGTTCAAGCTGAGTATCGGAAAGCTTAAAACCAAGAGCCTTTAATCTCTCGTTAAACGCATGCCTTCCGGAATGTTTCCCTAAAACCAAGCCTTCTCCATAGAAACCAACGTCTTCCGGACGGATAATTTCATAAGTAGAGCGTTCTTTAAGGACTCCATCCTGATGTATACCTGATTCATGCCGAAAAGCATTTGTTCCGACGATTGCCTTGTTAGGGGCGATAACAAAACCTGTAAGCTTGCTAACCAAACGCGAAGTCTTATAAATTTCTTTTTTATTTATGTTCGTAGTCAGGCCAGAAAAGATATCTTTGCGGGTTGCAATTGCCATTACAATCTCTTCCATGGAAGCATTTCCCGCGCGCTCTCCTATCCCATTAACCGTGCATTCAACCTGGCGCGCCCCATTCTTTATTGCCTCCAAAGAATTTGCAACCCCTAACCCTAAATCATTATGGCAATGCACTGAAATAACCGCATTGTCAATATTCGGGACATTCTCTTTTATCGCAGAAATCAATGAGCCGTATTCCTGAGGCTCAGTGTATCCAACAGTATCAGGGATATTAACCGTTGTCGCTCCGGCAGCAATAACAGCCTCCACAACCTTAAAAAGAAATTCTCTTTCCGTGCGGGAAGCGTCTTCCGGAGAAAACTCTACATCAAAACATTTTTTCTTTGCGTATTTAACAGAATTGATAGCAAGGCGCAAAATCTCATCCTCGGCCTTCTTCAACTTATACTTCATATGTATCTTAGAAGTTGCCAAGAAAACATGCACACGCGGATGCCTGGCGTATTTAACCGCCTGACAGGCTGCGTCTATATCACTATTAATGGCTCTTGCCAAACCGCAAATAATAGAACCCTTAATTGATTTTGCAACTGCCTTAACCGCCTCAAAATCTCCTTTTGAAGAAATGGGAAAACCTGCCTCAATTACATCTACTCCAAGGCTTGCGAGCGCATATGCAATTTCCAGCTTCTCCGCTTGGTTAAGGGACGCACCCGGGGCTTGTTCTCCGTCGCGAAGCGTCGTATCAAATATTAATATTTTTTCCATAGTTTATCCTGCAACCTGAAACCTGAAACTTGAAACTTATAATTACTTCTTCATCCATGGCATCATTTCACGAAGTTGCTTTCCAACCTTCTCAATCAGATGCTCATCGCCTGCTTTAATTAATTTATTAAAATTCGGCCTGCCTTCTTCATTTTCCTTAATCCACTCTTTGGCGAATTTGCCGGATTTAATTTCTTTTAATATCTTTTTCATTTCTTTGCGGGTTCTTTCGGTAATTATTCTTGGGCCGCGGCTTAAATCTCCATAACAAGCTGTGTTTGAAACTCCACGCCTCATCCCGGAAATCCCTCTTTCCTGGATTAAGTCAGTAATTAGTTTTAACTCATGCAAAACTTCAAAATAAGCGATCTCCGGCTGATAACCTGCTTCAATCAAAGTATCAAAACCTGCCTTGATTAATTCAGAGGCTCCTCCGCAAAGAACAGCCTGCTCGCCAAACAAATCAGTTTCAGTTTCTTCTTCAAATGTTGTTTCAATTACTCCCGCTGTAGTTGCTTTAATGCCTTTTGCATAAGCTAAAGCAATGTCAAGCGCTTTGCCGCTTGCATTCTGATAAACTGCAACTAGTGAAGGAACTCCTTTGCCCTCTTCATACATTTTACGCACCAATGCACCGGGTCCTTTAGGAGCAACCATAAAAACATCTACGTTTTTCGGAGGTTTAATCTGTTTAAAACGAATATTAAACCCGTGCGAAAAACAAAGTGCTTTACCTTTTTTCAAATTTGGCTTGATGCTTTCATTATAAACCTTAGCCTGAACATGATCCTGGGTTAAAATCTGGATAATGTCGGCTGCAGCAGCTGCCTCAGTTGCTGATACCGGTTTAAAACCATCCTTAATTGCCTGCTCAAAATTCGGAGTTCCGGGCATTTCAGAAACAATTACATTAAGGCCTGAATCACGTAAGCACAAACTTTGTCCCCGGCCTTGAATTCCATAACCAATAATTGCAATTTTCTTATCTTTTAATAAATTCAAATCCGCATCCTTGTCATAATAAATCTTTGCCATTTTTGTCTCTCCTTTTTTATCTTTCTATCGCAATCTTACCAGTTCTAATTAATTCCTTAACACCAAATTTCGCTACTACAGTTAAAAGTGCTTGAATTTGTTCCTGCTCGCCAACTGCTTCAATAATCGCAACATTATTTTTAAATTGGATTACTTTAGCGATATATTTTTTTAAAACAGCTTCCAATTTAGCCTTATCCTTCTGGGCACAGTTTACTTTAGCCAACACAAGCTCTCTCTCCACATGTTCTTTCTTGGTAAAATCCGTTATTGTGATAACATCAATAAGTTTATTTAACTGCTTTTTAATCTGCTCTAAAATCTGCTCATCTTTAGTGTCAACTACTATGGTCATATAAGAAATTGACGGATCAAGCGTTTCGCTGACTGCCAAAGAAGAAATATTATATCCTCGAGCGCTAAATAAACCTGAAATCCTGGCAAGGACTCCAAACTTATTCTCAACTAAAACCGAAATTGTATGTTTCATTATGCTAACCCCTCTAACATCTTATTGATTGCTTCGCCTGCCGGAACCATCGGAAACACATTCTCTTCAGGCTCAACATGAAAATCAACGAAAACAGTATTTTCTATTTTAAGCATTTTCTCTAAAGCAGCTCGCACGTCTTCTTTTTTAGTTACACGCATCCCAACTGCATTATAACTCTCTGCTAATTTTACAAAATCAGGGCTCGTGATACACACGCCAGAATAACGTCTCTTATAAAAGAGCTCCTGCCACTGCCGCACCATTCCTAAATAACCGTTGTTCAAAATAACCACCTTTACATTTATCTTATTACACACACAAGTAGCGAGCTCCTGGATATTCATCTGGATTGAACCGTCCCCCGCTATATCAATAACTTGCTTTTCCGGGCATCCAATCTTTGCTCCCATTGCAGCAGGAAAACCAAAACCCATTGTGCCTAATCCCCCGCTTGAGAGAAAAGTGCGTGGCTTAATATATTTATACCATTGCGCTGCCCACATCTGGTTTTGCCCGACTTCAGTTGTAATAATTGCGTCTCCCTTGGTCAAATCCCAAAGTTGTTCAATAACATACTGCGGCTTAATAATACCCGCGCTATCTTTATATTTAAGAGGGAATTTTTTCTTCCAACCATCTATTGTCTTAAGCCAAGCTGAAGTATCGGCTTTCTTCTTTATCTCTTCTAATAATTCTCCAAGGATATTTTTAGCATCTCCTACAATCGGGATGTCCACCCGGATATTCTTGCTTATAGAGGATGGGTCAATATCAATATGGATTACTTTTGCTCCAGGCGCGAATGTATCAGTTCTACCGGTAACGCGGTCATCAAAACGAGCACCAACTGCGATAATTAAATCAGCCTCGGTAATTGCATGATTTGCATAGGCTGTCCCATGCATACCAAGCATACCCAAAGACAACTCGTTTGTCGCCGGAAAACATCCAATACCCATTAAAGTCCAGGTTACCGGGGCTTGAATCTTTTCTGCTAAAGCCTTTAATTCCCGATGAGCACCCGAAGTAATTATCCCGCCACCTGCATAAATTACAGGCTTTTTTGCGTTAACAATAAATTTAGCTGCTTTTTTAATTTGACCGGGATGCCCAAAAAGCGTTGGCTTATAACCTTTAATTTCTACTTCCTCGGGCCAGATAAATTCCGTATCCTGAAGCTGCACATCAGAAGGAATATCAATTAAAACCGGGCCGGGCCTGCCAGTTGAAGCAATCAAAAAAGCTTCCCGTACAGTCCTTGCCAAATCCTTAATATCTTTAACTAAATAATTGTGCTTTGTAATCGGGCGTGTTATACCTGTAACATCAGCCTCCTGAAAAGCGTCATTACCGATAAGAAAGCTTTTAACTTGGCCCGTAATTGCCACCATTGGGATTGAATCCATATAAGCATTGGCAATACCAGTAGTAAGATTAGTTGCTCCGGGCCCGCTGGTTGCAAGGCAAACTCCAGTTTTTCCGGTTGCGCGAGAATAGCCATCAGCAGCATGCGCTGCACCTTGCTCATGGCGCACCAGGATAAACTTAATATCTGAATCATAAAGCTTATCAAACAAAGGCAAAACCTGTCCGCCCGGGTAACCAAAAATCACCTCAACGCCTTCACGCTTCAAACACTCAATTAATATTTGTGCACCTGTCATTTTAATACCGCACCTTTATCCGCTGAAGAAACTAATCTTGAATAACGCGCCAAATATCCTTTTTTAATCTTTGGCTCAATCGGTTTCCAAGCCTTTAATCTTTTTTGAATTTCTGTATTCGTCAATTTTACGTCTATTTTTCTATTCGTAATATCAATTGTGATTATATCACCGTCTTTTAATATAGCAATGGGCCCGCCCGATTTTGCCTCAGGAGAAACATGCCCTATACAAGGGCCTTTTGTCCCTCCAGAGAAGCGTCCATCAGTAATTAAAGCAACTGAATCAGTCAACCCCATACCAACAATTGCTGAAGTAGGCGCTAACATCTCACGCATACCAGGCCCTCCTGCTGGGCCTTCATAGCGGATAACTATAACCTCGCCGCCTTTGATTTTCCCATTAAGGATTGCCTGCATTGCTTCTTCTTCCTGATTAAACACAACGGCTTTGCCAGTAAACTTCATCATCTTTGCATTCACTGCTGCCTGCTTTACGATTGCGCCATCAGGAGCAATATTACCAAATAAAATCGCAAGCCCGCCTTCTTTATGATATGCTTTGTTAAACGGACGAATCACATCTTCATCATAAATTTCCGCAGAATCCGCGATATCATATACTTTTTTACCGCTTAATGTTAATGTATTATTTAATTTGCTCTTTAACCTCTTAAGAACAGCGGGAATCCCTCCTGCATATTCCAAGTCTTCCATATAATGAGCTCCCACCGGCTCTAAAGAAGTGATATGCGGGGTAGTTTTGCCGATTTTATCAAATGATTTTAAATCAAAATCTACTCCTGCCTCATGGGCAATAGCCATTAAATGCAAGACTGTATTACTTGAGCCACCTAATGCCATATCAACTACAATTGCATTCTCTATAGATTGCTTGGTAATAATATCAAGCGGCTTAATATCTTTTTTCACCAATTCAACAATGCGTTCTCCGCTTGCCTGTGCAATCCTGCGCTTTTTTGCAGAGGCTGCTAAAGCAGTGCCGCATCCGGGTAATGACATACCCATAGTTTCGGTTAAACATGCCATGGTATTTGCTGTATATAACCCCTGGCAAGAACCAGCGCCCGGACATGCTTCCTGCTCAAGACAAACTACTTCTTCCGGAGAAATCTTACCTTGTTTTGCCAAGGCAACAGCTTCAAAAGTATCATGCACAAAAGCAAGCTTTCTTTGTTTGTAGCGTCCTGAAAGCATTGGTCCTGCAGTAACAATAATCGCTGGAATATTTAAGCGCGCAACACCCATAAGCATACCGGGAGTAATTTTATCGCAATTAGTAAGACAAACTATGCCGTCTAATTGATGCGCATTACAGACTGTTTCAATTGTATCAGCAACAATTTCACGAAGAGCCAGAGGATAACACATCCCCAAATGCCCCATAGCAAGCCCGTCGCAGATACCAGGCACACCAAACAGAAAAGGTACGCCTCCGCCATAGCAAACGCCGCGTTCAATAAAACGCTCAAGGTCCCGCATACCAACATGGCCGGGAATCAAATCAGTAAAAGATGTAGCAATCCCAATAAATGGCCTATCTAAATCTTTTCTTGATAAACCGGTTGCATGCAATAATGCGCGATGCGGAATCCTCTCAACACCTTTTTTAATTTTATCTGAACGCATATTAAATCTCCTTGTGGATAAAACTAATCAGCACCTTCTCCGTCATGAACTACCCCGGAATCTTCAATAGGCTTACGCACAATAACGCGTTTTAAAACTGTATATTTATCAACCAATTCTTTATTATTAACATTGTTCAATTGCTTAAATAGAAAATCAAACTTCGCCTCTATCTGGGCAGCAATCTTTCCACGCACATCATTAGGCAAACTCATTATGTCTTTCTTGAATTGCCCAAGTGCTTTTTTACGTGCCTTATAGAAAAACTGCTCATCGCTTTCGCCTTCTTTTCTTTCTGAGGCAGCATTTATCTTTAACCAATCATACATTTTTGCTTTCAGGTCTTTAGGAAAATATTCACTATCAAGCATCATATTCTGAAAACCTGTTGCTAAATGCACTTCTGCAGCATCAGATTCTGAGAATTTATGGAATGCTTCGTCCGGCAAAGTTGAAGCGCCATGCTGAACTGCACCGGCTAAGCCATATTCTTTTTTCGCAAGTTCAGAAATTGTCTTTAATGTATTAAAATCAAGCGCAACAGTAGCTATTGAGCCATCAGGTAAGACTACTCCGCCATGTGAAGTACCTGTTTGAATGCTGATCTTGCTTATCCCGATTCTTCCTTTACGTAATTTTTCTTTAAACCCGTCCATAAATGCGCGCAAATCTTCGGGAGTTGAATTCTGATGCCCTACTTCACCGATTTCACCGCCGACTGAAACCTCAATCCCTCGCGGCTGGATCTGGCGGATAAATTGAGTAAGCTTTGCACAAATTTCATAATTAAGTAGCTGCTGCTTTTTAATATCGGTCTTTGACAAATCTACTACAGTTGAAGAATCAATATCAATGTTATAAAACCCTGCTTCAACAGCGTCTTTAATTAATGCTTTTAAAGCCTCCAATTCCTTCTCCGGGTCTTCCTTATATTTCTTTGCATTAACCTGAGTGTGGTCCGCCTGAATAAAAACAGGGCCCTTGTGCCCTTCTTTAAGAGCTGCTGCCAGCACAACTGCAGAATATTCCTGAGGAATCTGGTTGGTATAGCCCATTTCAGACTTGGCAATTTCAAAAATAAATGCACTAGTGTTATTCTTCTTACCTGTTCTAAATAAAGCGCGTGCCAAATCATAAGTCATACTTCTTAAATTTATCGCAGGCACTGTAAACCCGCTAAATTCACCCTTACCTCTTGCCATATAAAATTCATGGATACTCGCCGGATAAACTCCATTTTTATAAGCGATATCAAGTATTTTCTTTGATAATGCTTTCTTCTTCGCAACATCATCAGTCATTATTAAATCCATTGCTATTTTTTCTACATCCAAAGGCCTTCTCCCCATCTTAAATCTACCTCCCCTTTATTCTTTTTAAGTTAACTGTTTAATTAAATTATATATATTTTCAACTTCATATTTCTTTTTTTGTATCGCAACTTCCAAATCTACAGCAACTACCTTGCTGCAGTATAATCCCACTGCTTTATCGCGTTCACCATTTAATAAAGCATCAACCGCAGCCTTACCAAGCCTAAGCGCCAAATCACGGCTAACCGCTGTTGGCTTTCCGCCTCTTTGTATGTGACCCAACACAACTGTTCTTGTTTCAAGAGAAGTTATCTCGGTGATTTTCTTGGCAATGTCAGCTGCATGCCCCGCTCCTTCTGCAACAACAATAATCCAACTTATCTTCCCCCGGATATTCCCCTCTACAATTTCATGGCACATTACTTCTATATCAAATTTCCTCTCGGGTATAATTACATCTTCACAACCTCCCCCAAGTGCAACAGCAAGCGCGATAAAACCACATTCCCTTCCCATAACCTCTACAACAAAAACCCGCTCCATTGAAGTGGATGTATCACGTATATTATCTATTGCATTAAGCGCTGTATTTATCGCAGTATCTGCTCCTATCGTATAATCTATCCCGTTAACATCATTATCAATTGAAGCAGGTATCCCGATACAAGGCAGATTATATTTTGTCCCGAATAAATGCGCTGCAGCGAAACTTCCGTTTCCTCCAATGACTACAAGCCCGTCAATACCGAATTTTTTTACGGTTGCATATGCTTTTTTCTGGCCTTCTTCAGTTGCAAATTCAGGGCAGCGGCCGGTCTTAAGAATTGTCCCGCCGAGATTAATAATCCCTGATACAGAACGATGGTCAAAAAGTTTCACCTCTTCGTTAATTAAACCCCACCAGCCACGGGATACACCCATTACTTCTAATTTCTTATTTATCCCGTATCTGACAACCGAACGGATCGCCGCATTCATTCCCGGGGCATCCCCTCCGGTAGTTAAAACCGCTATCCTTTTCATCAGGTCCCCATCTCCCAACTTGCTAAATATTTTTTCTGTTCATCGGTCAATGTATCTATTCTTATCCCCATAGACCTTAGTTTAAGGTCTGCGATTCTTTCATCAATTTCTTTGGGGACAACATAAACGTCTTTCTTTAATTTCTTGTAATTCTTACTCATATATTCGGCACTTAATGCCTGGTTCGCAAAAGACATGTCCATAACAGAAGCAGGGTGCCCCTCTGCTGCAGCCAGATTGATCAAACGGCCTTCACCTAACAAATAAATCTTGCGGCCATCAGCTAAAATATATTCAACAACAAAATCACGGATGATTTTCTTGCTTTTTGCTAATTTTTCAAGCGCTGGAATATCAATCTCTACATTAAAATGCCCGGAATTGGAAACTATTGCTCCGTCCTTCATTAAAGAGAAATGCTCTCCTCTTATTACATTTATATCTCCGGTAACTGTAACAAAGATATCCCCGACTTTAGCAGCATCCTTAATCGGCATGACATCAAAGCCATCCATTGTTGCTTCTAAGCCCCGCAATGGGTCAACCTCAACCACAATAACTTTTGCACCCATCCCTTTTGCGCGCATTGCAACACCTTTACCGCACCAGCCATAACCACAGACCACAAAATTACTCCCAGCAACTAATTTATTTGTAGCCCTGATTATCCCGTCAAGAGTAGATTGCCCTGTACCATAACGATTATCAAATAAATGCTTGGTCTGCGCGTCATTTACCGCAACAATCGGATAACGCAGCTTACCTTCATTAGCAAGCGCCCTTAATCTGATTACGCCGGTTGTAGTTTCTTCAGTGCCACCAATAATATTGCTATGGACTGAAGCTGGACGCTGATGAATTGCGCTAACCAAATCAGCTCCATCATCCATAGTAATATTAGGCTTAACCGCTAAGACTGATTCAATATGTTTATAATAAGTTTTTGTATCTTCGCCTTTAATCGCGAAAACATTTATTTTTAAATCCTTGGCTAAAGAAGCTGCGACATCATCCTGAGTTGATAAAGGATTGGAAGCGCAAAGAAATATTTCTGCACCCCCTAGTTTTAAAACATCCATCAGAACACCGGTTTCGGTGGTAACATGCAAACAAGCAGCGACTTTTAAACCTTTTAAAGGCTGTTCTTTTTTAAAACGCTCTCTAATTAGTGCTAAAACAGGCATATTATTTGAAGCCCACTCAATCCTTAATATACCTTTTTTTGCAAGCTTAATATCCTTGACATCATAATCCATGAATTCTCCTATTTTTCAATTCTTTAATTTAATTATAATTTAGCTGCTGCTTTCTTTAATGCTGCTACTTTATCTGTTTTCTCCCACTTAAAATCATCTCTTCCAAAATGCCCGTAGCAGGCAGTTTTTCTGTAGATAGGTTGCAGTAAATCCAAAGAACTAATTATCCCTCTAGGAGTAAGTTCAAAATTTTCTCTGATAAGCTTTACTAACCTTTCATCGGTTAACTTTCCAGTGCCATAAGTATCAACGTAAATAGATAAAGGCTCCGAATAGCCGATAACATAAGACAACTGCACCATGAATTTATCCGCTAAACCCGCAGCTACCATATTTTTTGCAATGTAACGACAGGCATAGGCTGCTGATCTATCCACCTTAGTCGGATCCTTACCGGAAAAAGCGCCTCCGCCATGCGGAACGCTTCCACCATAAGTATCTACAATAATCTTTCTTCCGGTCATACCGGTGTCAGACTGAGGCCCGCCTACAACAAATTTTCCCGTCTGATTAACGTAATATTTCGTATCTTTATCAATCAAGTCTTTTAAAATTGGCTGCGCAATAACTTCAATCATCTCCTGCCGCGCCTTTTGAGTGATATTTTTTCCCGTCTTATCCAAAATATCCTCGGTATGCTGGCAAGCCATTACCACAGAATCAACTCGTTTAGCAACTCCATCGTGGTACTCAACTGTCACCTGAGATTTAGAATCAGGGCCTAAGTACTTTAAAGTATTCGATCTACGCACATCCGCCATACGCTTTACTAATCTATGCGCTAACATTATAGGAAGAGGCATGTATTCCTCGGTCTCTTTACAGGCATAACCAAACATAATACCCTGATCCCCTGCTCCACCGGTATTTACACCCTGTGCAATATCAGGAGACTGGCTATTAATAGTATTGATAATTGCGCATGTCTCATAATCAAAACCGTACTTTGGATGAGTATAGCCGATTTCTTTGATAATGTTGCGCGCGAGTTTCTGTATATCTATATAGGCATTGGTCGTAATTTCACCGCCAACGATTAAAAGCCCCATCGTAACATAAGTTTCACAGGCAACCCTACTTACTTCTTTCTTAGGATCAAGCTTCAAAACTTCATCTAATACACCGTCTGATATCTGATCGCATACTTTATCCGGATGCCCCTCGCCAACTGACTCTGAAGTAAAAAAATGTTTACGCATTTTACCTGTTTCCTCCCTTTCTTTACAACTGGTTAATTATTAGCAAATTCTTCCTTAGCTTCATTATAATACTTGTAGTCTCCAATATCAAACCATCTGCCGCGAAATACAAAACCATAGACTGAAACTTTTTTTCTTAGCCAATCAATATAAAGGCCTGTTGCATCATGCTTGTTGACACGGCTATCCATATATTCCTTAATAAGCCTCAACTCTTTAGCAGGAAAATAATATAAACACATTGCAACTAAGGTAGATTTAGGAAATTTTGGCTTTTCTTGAAAATCAATAATCTTGTTTTCCTTATCTACTTTAATCACTCCGTATTTTTTTGCAAAAGACTTTTTACCAATGTCATAAGCACCGATTACGGGGCTAGGCTTATTCTTTTCTGCAAATGAAATAAAATCGCTTAATGAACCATCAAAAATATTATCCCCACCTACAACCAATAAATCATCCTTAATCTTTCTATCCTTTATAGCAAAAAATGTATCCCCAATTGCACCTCTTCTATCCGTTAAATCCTTGGTTAAATCATCAACCAGGCTTAAGGTTTTCTTGGTTTTAATTTTTTCCGCCCAAGACTGGAAACGATGGATAAACTTAGAATTTGTCACAACAATAATTTCATCTATCTCAGGGACTTGCGACAACCTATCTACTATATAATCAATTATCGGCCTTTTGCCTATATGAAGTAGAGGCTTTGGATAATCCTTTGTTAAAGGATAAAGCCTTGTTGCGTACCCTGCTGCTAAAATTAATGCTTTCATTTTATGAATTTAACTTACCCTTGGCAAGCTCCTGCTTTAGATAATTAATATTATCAATTGGCGTTGGGTCAATTCCGCGAAGAATCGCAAGGTAAAACGAAATAAAGTCCCCAATATAAACAAGAGAGAATATCCTACTTAACAGCTCCGTTCCTCTACTATGAATCTCATTAACCTCAACACCTCTTTTACGAATCAAATCCCGGACAATATCCATTCTTTTTGAGATTCTCGGGTTAATAAAATTATCCCTAAACATAATTACTGAAACATTTTTTAATATTCTTCTTTCGGCTTGCCACCCCATAATCTCATTATGGCTTACTTCAGGGAACACATTGCTGGACGCAAGAACTTTTGAATTTTCGTTAAGCTGCCCCTTAAAACGCACTGCACAAGCCTCAAAGTAAATTGAAGGAGCATAAATAACCGGAAACCTGTTATATAATCTAAAAGCGATGTGCTTGGCTATGTTATCTTTTTGCCCTATATGTGGATTAAGATTCAAATCCCGTAATGATTCAAGAACGCTAGACAACCTTATCACTTCATCACGAACATCTTTAATTAAGCCAAGTTTGGCCAAGATACATAAAGGAATTATACTTAAATACCCAAGACCGCATCTAGGAGGGATATTAGGCGGAACTTCTATAAACACCTCCTTATCCCTTAAGGCACATTCTTTTAGTAACCCACCGGAAGAAACAACGATTACTTTCCCACCCAGTTCTACGGCACTCTTGTAAGCACTCAGCGTCTCTTCAGTGTTACCTGAATAGCTTACAACAAAAACAAGCGTATTGTTGTCAATATAAGCCGGAGGATCATAATCCCTTATTACCGAAACAGAAACCTTGCTTTCAAAATATAGATATGACTTTACAAGGTCGCTGCCGATAGCTGAACCGCCAGAACCAAGAAAAACAACCTTAGTAATATCCTTGAAACTCGCAGGCAATGAAACTTTATCCGCAATACTTATTGCAACTTTGCACTGAACGGGGAAATCCAACAAAATATCCAATAAACCCGATTTATCAATTTTATTTATAGTGCCGAGAGAAAGGCTTCTTCTCACTTTAAAATCTCTTTGACTTTCAACTGACTGAATTCTTCAACTTCTTTTCCTGTAGAAAGCTTTAAGGCTTCCAAAGCAATCTCCTGGGCCTGCTTTAAAGTAACAGAACGAATAATATACTTTAACTCGGGGATAACTTGCGGTGGCATACTAAATTCATCAAGGCCCAATCCTAGAAGTATCAAAGCAAAATTTGGCTCCCCTGCCATTTCTCCGCACATCCCTACTTTAATATTTGCATTATGAGCTGAATCAACAATATTTTTTATAAGCCTTAATACTGCTGGATGCGCAGGATCATAAAGGTAAGCCACCTTTTCATTTGCACGGTCGACAGCAAGCGAATACTGAATCAAATCATTTGTTCCAATGCTAAAGAAATCCGCTTCCTGTGCCAAAATATCAGCAGTCAAAGCTGCTGAAGGAACTTCAATCATAGCACCAACCTTGATATCGTTATTAAATGGGACTCCTTTACTTCTTAATTCTTCCTTAGCTTCTTCTAATATCTTATTAGCTTGTTTTAATTCTTCAATACCAGAAATCATCGGATACATTAACTTTAGATTTCCATGCACAGAAGCTCTCAATATCGCCCTCAACTGTAACTTAAATGTATCCGGCTGGGCAAGGCAAAACCTGATAGCGCGCCAGCCAAGAAACGGCTGCATCTCATGAGGGACTTGGAATTGCGATAAGAATTTATCTCCGCCCAAATCAAGCGTACGTATAATTACAGGGTAAGGATTCATTTCTTTCGCTACATATTCATAAGCCTGATAGTGCTCCTCTTCAGTAGGGGCATCTTTTCTATTCATATAGAAGAATTCCGTGCGATACAAACCAATCCCTTGCGCACCATGTATTTTTACCGATGGAACTTCATCAGGGAATTCTATGTTTGCGGTTATTTCAATCCTCTTTCCATCAAGGGTAACTGCCTCAAGGTCCTTAGCCGACATGAATCCTGCGGCGACTCCTTTTAACCTCTCCTCCTCCTTCTGATAGAAACGTAAAGTCTCTTCATCGGGATTGATAATAATAACCCCTGTGCTTCCGTCAACTATTAATATATCCTGCGGCTTAATCTTAAGAGTTGCGTCTTCCACTCCGACGACTGCCGGGATTTCCAAAGATTTTGCCATAATGGCAGTGTGTGACGTCTTTCCTCCTACATCAGTTACAAAGCCAGCTACATTTTGCTTATGCATTGCCGCTGTATCCGAAGGGGAAAGATCGTGGGCAACAACAATTACTTTTTCTTTTAAATCACTTAAACCGACTCGTTCCTTGCCTCCTAAAAGATGCCGTAAAATTCTCTTACCAACATCATTAATGTCTGAAATACGTTCCTTAAGATACTCATCTTCAATCTTAGAGAACACCTCAATATATTTCTTTAAAACTCCGGAAAATATATACGCTACATTTACCTGTTCTTTTTTTAGGCGAGAAATTACTTCCTCAATAAGCATCCTGTCTTCTAAAACCAAAAGATGCGCGTCAAAAATCTGAGCTTCCTCCTGCCCCATCTCGGCACTGATTCTTTTCTGCAGCTCAATAATCTCCCTGCGGGTTTTAATTAAGGCTTCTTCAAAAATCTGTATCTGCAAAGGTATTTCTTCCTCGCGGATTGCCTCCTTGGGGATCTCAAATTCCTCCCTGCCTACTTTATAAGCAGGAGCAATACTTATCCCGCTTGCCGCAGCTATACCTTTTATCTGAATCATATTTCTTCCTCGCTTACTATTATCTTTTCAAGCTCGCCTAAAGCAGCTTCTGCATCAATCCCATCTGCCTCGATAATGATAGTGCTTCCTCTTTCAGCTCCAAGCATAAGAATACCCATAATTGATTTCCCGTTTACCTCTTCTTCATCATGTTTAACAGTAATGCGGGAGTCAAATTTATTAGCAATCTGCACAAATAGCGCAGCTGGCCGCGCGTGCAGGCCTTGCTTATTCTGTACAGTTAACTTCTTTTTAAATACCGGCATTCTTAAATTTCCTCAATTAAACCTAAAACAATTCTTGCTAATTTCTGGGGATCATGCCTAACCACATCTGTTTCAACTATGCCAAAATCGTCTTCAATAACACGATACCCCATATTCTCAATTTTTTTCCGATCATTAACGACAAGATAAGAACCCTGTTCAGCGTAACGTTTAAGTATCTCTTGTGAAATCTCCCCGGTATTTACAACACAATAATCAATTATACGCGGGCTACTGTGAGTAACAAGAGTCTTAATATGGTCGGATGCACTAAATCCATCAGTTTCTCCGGGTTGAGTCATAGCATTACAAACATAAACTTTAATCGCACTGGAAGCAGCGATAGCGTCAGAAATTTCTTTTATTAAAAGATTCGGTATAATACTCGTATACAAAGAACCCGGACCCAAGATAATAAGCTGGGCATCATTAATAACCTTTATAGCCTCGGGAGTCGCTTGAGGATTAGCCGGATTAAGATAGACCTTATCAATAGGCTTAAGAGCTTTAGGGATCTTTTCTTCTCCCTCAGTCTTCGAGCCATCTTTATGCAAAGCTACCAAATTTACATTGCTTAACGTTGAAGGAATTACCTGCCCTCTTAAAGCCAAGACTTTACTTGTTTCCTTTATCGCCTTCTCAAAATCTCCGGTTAACCTGGTCATCGCTGTAATAAAAAGATTTCCGAAACTATGCCCCGCAAGATCGGAATTCTTATCAAACCGGAATTGAAATAAGTCGCGCATCAAAACAGGCGCATCTGCTAACGCTACAAGGCAATTACGTATATCACCCGGAGGGAGAATATCAAACTGCTGCCTAAGCCTGCCGCTTGAGCCTCCATCATCTGCAACAGTAACGATTGCGGAAATATTGGATGTATATTCCTTTAAACCCATCAACAAAACAGACAAACCAGTACCACCACCAACCGTTACAATCTTAGGCCCCCGGCTTAGATGCTTTTTCTTATATAAAATATCAACTATGCCTGAGGTATCTTTGGAAGAAGGCATTATTACAGCAAAGAAGGAACGAATAAGCCTTTTAACACCTAAAATTAAAATTATTATTCCCGAAAAAACTATTCCTGCATCAAGTATCTGGATCAGCCAAAATGCATCATTGCGCAGATAAGCAGTGCCTAAAATTAGCAAAATAACTCCGAAAGCGCTTAGGCCTACCCAGCGCTTTATCCCTATACCGGGATACAACCATTTAAAGATGCCGCTTACTCTTTTTACCATAATTTAACCGGCACTTTCTTAAAGCTTTTTTTCGTCTTCTTCGGTGATTATTTTTACTACACTTTTATCGTCAGCGCAATTGCGTAAACTTTCACGAAAATATTTGTCTTTTAATAAACGCGAAATACGAGCCAATGCCTTTAGATGTGGACCTGCGGAATCTTGAGGAGCGACCAATAAAAAGAAAATATATGCCTGTTCTCCATCAAGAGAGTCAAAATCAACACCCTTTTTTGAGAGACCAAAAGCAGCAATCAATTTATCAACACAATCGCATTTAGCATGTGGAATAGCGATACCTTGCCCAATAGCAGTTGAGCCCAAAGACTCCCTATTCATCAATGCCTCAATGAGTTTGTTGCGGTTTTTCTTATCAATATCTCCCGAATTAATCAAAGCATCCACCAATTCTTTGATAATGTCTTCTTTCTTTGTGGACTTGATATCGGTAACTATTGCTTTCTTTGACAAAAAATCCATTATCTGCATAACAATTCTCCTTTATTATTCTTCTTCAATAATGATTTTGAAAGAAAAAGCGGGAGACGGGATTCGAACCCGCGACATTAACCTTGGCAAGGTTACGCTCTACCAACTGAGCCACTCCCGCGTTGTTCGTTGTTACTTAAAAACTTTTTAAAAAACAAATGGGCGGAAGAGGATTTGAACCTCCAAGGGTTGCCCCAATAGCTCCTAAGGCTATCGTGTCTGCCAGTTCCACCACCCGCCCTTAAAAGGCGAAAAAATTGACTCATTTGAAAAATTAAATGAGCCTCCCGAGACTCGAACTCGGCACACGCGGCTTAAAAAGCCGCTGCTCTACCGGATGAGCTAGAGGCCCAAATTTATTAACCTAAGATTTCTTTCTCTTTACTCTTTAATATCTCTTCAACTCTTAGGATATATTTATCTACAAGTTTTTGCAATTCTTCTATTCCACGAAATCTATCATCTTCAGAGATTACCTTATCTTTTTCTAATTTTTCAACCGACTCTTTGGCATCTCTTCTTATTGTCCTAAGGGAAACTCTTCCTTCTTCAGCCATTTTATGCGCTACTTTAACCATCTCTTCGCGCCTGTCTTTTGATAATTGGGGGACAGACAACCTAATTACTTTACCGTCGTTAGAAGGAGTTATTCCTAAATTAGATTTTAAAATTGCCTTTTCAACTTCCGGTATGGCGCTTACATCCCAAGGCTGAATTATAATCAAATGAGCGTCGGGAGCGGAAATTGAAGCTAATTGCTTTAAAAGTGTAGGCGTGCCATAATAATCTACATGCAGCCCTTCAACCAAATTCGGGCTTGCTCTGCCAGTCCTAACTTCGGAGAATTCGCGGGTAACTGACTCTAAGGCCTTCTTCATCTTTTCTTCTGTATTATGTAAAATTTCTTTTGCTGTCATTTTACCCTCCTAAACAAACCATTACATAAATTTATTCTACAACCGTACCAATCTTCTCGCCCATAACTACACGCTTTATATTGCCTTCTTTATTAAGATTAAAAACAACTATCGGCAATTTATTAGTCATGCATAAAGTTACGGCTGTCGCATCCATTACATTTAAATTCTTTTTTAAAACATCAATATACACTAATCTATTAAATTTTTTAGCGGTTTTAACTTTCATCGGGTCATCAGAATAGACCCCATCTACTTTTGTTGCTTTTAATATAACATCAGCGTGTATCTCAACTGCTCTTAAAGCTGCAGCGGTGTCTGTTGTAAAATAAGGATTTCCCGTGCCTGCCACAAAAATAATAATTCTTCCCTTCTCCAAATGCCTGATCGCCCTTCTTCTAATATAAGGCTCTGCGATTCTCTGCATCTCAATTGCCGTCATAACGCGCGTCGGAAGGCCGGTCTTTTCTAATACATCCTGAAGGGCTAACCCATTGATCACAGTTGCAAGCATCCCCATATAGTCAGCAACAGACCTATCCATGTTTAACCCTCTGGAACCGGTGTTCTCTTGCCCGCGGAATATATTTCCGGCACCCAGGACAATTGCCACCTCAACATCCATAGCCCTGATTTCTTTAATCTGACGAGCAATAGAAATTAGGACTGCCTGGTCAATACCGTGTGATTTCTTGCCCTGCAACGCTTCACCGCTTAATTTTAGGACTATTCTTTTGTAAATTGAATGAGGCATTATGAAGAAAAATATGCTATTAGGACTTATTCGCCAATCTTATAGCGGATAAATCTGCGGATTACAATATTTTCACCAATTTTAGAAACTATTGTTCCCAAATAATCATTGATAGTAATACTTGGATCCTTCACAAAAACTTGATCCAAAAGACAATGATTCTTATAAAAATCTTCTTTGCTCTTTTCCTGTTCCAGCACTTCTGCCGGGACTTCATCTCTTTTAATATAAAGAGGGCTTGTTGCTGCAATCTGCATGGCAACATCTTTGGTAAACTGTGTGAATTCGGCATTTCTGGCAACAAAATCAGATTCACAATCTACCTCAAGCAAAACTCCAATCTTATTCCCATGATGCACATATGATTCAATCCTGCCTTCTTTTGCGGCGCGTGATTGCTTTTTCGCAGCAATCTCCAGGCCCTGTTTACGAAGTAAAGTTGCTGCCTTCTTAATATCCCCTGAGGTTTCTTCAAGGGCTTTCTTACAATGCGCAACTGACGCGCAGGTTAAATCCCTTAATTCTTTGATTGCTTCAACTGGCACTTTCATCTCTCAAGACTTCCTTTCAATAATAAATTATATTTTTTTTCTTAGTTTTGGCTTCTCGTCAACCGGTTTTGCGCGACCCTTCTTTAAAAGCTTGGCTTCATCGGTATCCGGTTCGGTAGTTTCTACTAATTCTTCAATCTCTTTGATTTTTACCTCTTCCTCTGGAAGGACTATCGGAGCAATCTCTTCTTCCTTTTTCTCCTCTTTCTTTGCCGCAACGCCTTCCTGCGACAAATAAGATAAGAATTTCTTCCTTCCTTCAATAATAGTATCGGCGATTATAGAAGTAACTGCCTTGATTGATTTCGTAGCGTCATCATTTCCCGGAATAGGAAAACTCACATAATCGGGATTTGAATTAGTGTCAATCAATGCGATTATCGGGATACCTAATCTATTTGCTTCTTTAACTGCAGTATCTTCCTTTTTAGTATCTACGATGAACATCGCTTTTGGAGAACGTTCCATTTTGACGATACCAGAGAAATTCTTGTTAAGCTTAGCTAATTCTTTTTCTAAGCGAGCTACTTCTTTCTTGGTAAGCTTTTCAAATGTTCCGTCCTCGCGCATCTTTTCAATTTCCTTCAGGCGGTTTATGCTCTTCTTTATTGTAGCAAAATTGGTAAGCAATCCTCCCGGCCAGCGTTCAGTGACATAATACATGCCGCTTCTTATCGCTTCCTGCTGGACTACTTCCTGAGCCTGCTTTTTTGTGCCCACAAAAAGGACAAATTCCCCTTTTGAAGCTATATCCATCAGGAAATCTCTCGCACGGTTTAAACATTCTTCGGTTTTTTCCAAATCAATGATATAGATTTTGCTTCTTTCGCCAAAAATAAATTTCTTCATTTTAGGGTTCCAGCGTTTTGTCTGGTGCCCAAAATGTACTCCTGCCTCTAAAAGTTGTTTGATTAATTCTGAAGCCACTCTTTATTCCCCCTTCTTTGTTAACTCCAAGCTTTAAACCTTAATTAAAAGGCTTTTATCCCAAAATTTGTTTGTTTTTGGCAAACTGCTTTGAAAAAAGTTAACAAAAACTATGATTGTTAATTTTAACTCATGCCATACCTTTAGGCACATAGTTAATTCTATCAGTATAACACAAAAATGTTTCTTTGCAACTATTTTTGTAACTCTTGCATCTGGTAAAGCCGTTTATATAAACCTTCTTTATTCAGTAATTCTGTATGGCTACCCTGCTCAACGATTAAACCTTTATCTAAAACAACGATTGTTTGTGCATTACGCACAGTTGAAAGCCTATGAGCTATAACAAATACGGTTCTTCCTTGTATTAACCTGTCTAATGCCGCCTGTACAATCCGCTCTGCCTGAGAATCTAATTGAGAGGTAGCCTCATCCAGGATTAGAATAGGTGGATTTTTAAGTAGCGCCCTTGCAATAGCTATTCTTTGACGCTCTCCCCCTGAAAGCCGCATTCCTCTGTCACCGATTACCGTGTTATAACCATTTGGCGTATGCTTAATAAATTCATGTGCGTGCGCCTGAGTTGCTGCATCTTCAATTTGGCTGTCCGTAGCTTCAGGATGGCCATAAGCAATATTAGCTCTTATAGTATCGTTAAATAATATAGTCTCCTGCGTAACTATACCGATTTGCTCCCGAAGAGACTTTAAGCTTACTTCCTTTATATCTATTCCGTCAATAAGAATCCTTCCATTAACGGGGTCGTAAAAACGCGGGATTAGGTCTACCATCGTGGTTTTTCCTGACCCGCTCGGGCCGACAATAGCCAACATTGAACCTTTCCTAACCTCTAAATTAACACCTTTTAAGATTTCATTATCCGCATATTTAAACCAAACGTTTTCAAAAGCTACTTTTTCTTTAAAATTTCCCAACTCTAAAGCGCCTTTCTTTTCAACTACGCTTGGGTTTGTTTCCAAAACTTCGTAAATTCTCTCGCTAGCTGCCACTGCCTGCTGGTTTAATGAATGCACCTGGCTTAATTTCTTAAACGGCCTGATTAATGAAAGTAGTGACCCTAGGAATAAACCGAATACACCAAAAGACAGTTTTCCTGCAATTACCTCTCTTCCTCCCCAGAAAAAGACCGTTACACCGGCAATACACCCTAATATTTCCGTACTAGGGCTCAAAAGCAGCAACTTCTTTATAGACTTCATAGTGATTTTATAATAATCTTGATTAACGCGGTTAAATTTTTTAATCTCGTATGGCTCCATATTAAAAGCTTTAACAATCCTTGCGCCGATTATAGTCTCATAAAGCAAGGAGTTGATATCAGCCATCTTTTCTTGGGAGCTTCTTGAGAGCTTCCTTAATTTTTTCCCGACCATAACGATAGGCATGCTGATAAGCGGAACTAAAATAATTGATATAACCGCCATCTTTAAATAAATGAAAAAGGTTAAGAAAGCGAATATAACAACCTGAAGCGTTTGATAAACGATGTCCGTTGAGCCATAAGAAACCGCGTTTTCCACGATTTTCACATCATTAGTGATTCTTGAGATCATTTCTCCGCCGCGCTTATGGGTGTAATAATCCAAGGAAAGATGTTGGAACTTGTCGTAGAGCTTAGCCCGGATATCCCGCACAACCCGCTGGCCTATGTCGGACATTAAATAACTTTGTAGGAAACCAAATAACCCCTTAAAAACAAACATCAAAACAATGCCTATCGCCATATAATTAAGCATATCTGCTGATGGGGTAGCGTTTATTTTATCTATAAAGCTAGAAAGAAAAGGCGGTAACTTGGTTGGAATAATAATCTGTTTATTAGTTAAGACCTTATCCGACAAAGGCACAATCATTGCCAGCTGGAATCCGTCAAAAATCGCGGAAAACGCCATACAGACAATTGCAATAGAGAACTTACCTATATATGGCCGGACAAATCTTAGTAACTTCAAATAATCCCGCATGTTTCATTCCTCCCAAAAAGAAAGTGTATTGTAGCACAATCACCCTATGTATGCAAATTATTTTAGTTGCCCACATCTTTGTCGTTCCCGCAATCTTTTTGTCATTCCCGCGAAAGCGGGAATCTACTATTTAGCCTGGATCCCTGCTTTCGCAGGGATGACATTTTAGTTGCAAAACCTCCCCTGCTTTGTTATTATGCTTAACATGGATAAAATAAGAGTAGGAGTAATTGGGGTTGGGCATTTAGGCAGTATACACGCAAAAATCTATAAAGATATCAAAAACTGCACTTTGGCTGGAGTCTGCGATACTGACGCGAAGCGGCTTCAAGAAATATCTAGAAATTTACGCGTCCCTGCTTTTTCCGATTTTCACCAATTTTTCGGCAAAGTTGACGCGATAAGCGTTGCTGTTCCAACTAAATTCCATTATGAGGTTGCAAAAACTTGCCTAGAAAATAATACTCATATACTTGTAGAAAAGCCTTTTACTACCAATCTTGAAGAAGCTGACGCGCTAATTAAGCTTGCCAAAGAAAAAAATCTTATATTACAAGTTGGCCACATTGAGCGTTTTAATTCCGCTTTCTCAGCAACACAAAAATTAATCAAAGATCCTAAGTTTATTGAATGCCATCGTCTAAGCCCGTTTCCAAATCGTTCTTTGGATGTTGGAGCTGTGCTTGATATTATGATCCACGATATTGATATAATTTTAGGCCTCGTCCCCTCTCCTGTTGAAAAGATTGAATCCGTAGGCATAAATGTTTTAACTCAGTTTGAGGATATCGCAAATGCTCGCATTACATTTAAAAATGGCTGTGTAGCAAATTTAACCGCAAGCAGGATCTCCGATGAATTTATGCGTAAAATCCGGATTTTTCAGGAAGCAACATACATCTCCCTTGATTACAAAGATGCCAAAGCCTGCATTTATAAAAAAACCGGCTATTCAATTTCAAAAGATAACATCCCTATTGAAAAAGAACAGCCTCTGCAAAAAGAGCTTCAAGCCTTCATTGATTGCGTGCAAAATCATAAAGAGCCTTTAGTTTCAGGAGAAGTAGCCAGAGAAGCCCTTGCAGTTGCACTCATAATCCAAAACCAGATATGGCAGAAAAACAAATCCTAATTGTCTGCGGGGAAGCCTCAGGCGATTTAAACGCAGCCAACCTTGCAAAAAATATCCTTAAGATTAATCCTAAAATTAAAATCTTTGCAGTTGGCGGGAACTTGCTTAAACAGGCGGGCGCGGAAATCATTTATGACATAAAAGATCTTTCAGTAATGGGGTTTTTTGATGTTTTAAAGAAACTCCCTAATTTCTTCGCTCTTAAAAAATTCGTTTTAGAAAAAATAGCTCGTATCAAACCCGACTTAATAATCTTGGTTGATTTCTCCGGATTTAATTTAAGGCTTGCCAAAGATATTAATAAATCAATCCCGATAATTTACTATATTAGCCCGCAGGTCTGGGCGTCGCGAGCTGGCAGGATAAATACTATAAAAGAATATATTTCAAAGATGATTGTTCTTTTTAAATTTGAGGAAGATTTCTACAAAAAACATGGTGTTAATGTTGACCTAACAGGACACCCCCTTCTTGATATAGTAAAGCCTTCTATGGATAAAAATGACTTTATTTCCAAATATTACATATCTGGAGCAAAAAAAACAATTGCTATTTTACCCGGTTCGCGCAAAGCTGAAATTAAAAACATCCTGCCAATTATGCTTGAGGCTGCAGAAATTTTAAGCAAAAAAATCCCGGATATTCAGTTTGTTATTGCAAAATCTCCACAGGTAGATATGAAAGACTATAAATCCATTATGAGTAGCTTTAACTTTGATATTAAAATTATCGAAGGGAAAACTTACGATTGTTTAAATGTCGCAGATTTCTGCTTTGTCTGCTCGGGTACAGCAACCCTTGAAACAGCTATCATGCAAAAACCATTCTGTATTATCTACAAGATGAATTTGCTAAATTACTTATTGTACCGTCCGCAGGTAAAAATTCCTTTCATCGGGATGGTTAATATTGTTGCCGATAAATTGATTGTTCCTGAATTTATCCAATTCCGTGCAAGGCCCGAAGATATTGCAGAAAAAACATTGGAGATAATAAATTTACCTTCCGAAATTAACCGCATCAAAGACGAACTTGCTAAAGTTAAAGACTCCCTCGGAGAAACTGGTGCAAGCGCCCGCGCCGCAAAAATCGTCGTAGATTATCTAAAATAAAGGGGACGGTTCTATTTTTGTTCTTCTTCAAATTAAAAAATAGAACCGTCCCCTTTATTTCTCATTTAATGAATTCTCAAGAATAACAACAGGACTCTTCCCAAAAGTAATTAAACCTATCTGAAATGTATTTAAATCAAATAGAATAATTTGATTATCCCCCAACTGACAAATAACCTGATCATTTGGTAATACTGTTACTTTAGTCACTGGCCACATTAAAAAAGGAGTCTCAAGAGCAATCCGTAAGGACTTTCCTGTATGTATATTGTCCGCCCGCAATCCTTCTATAGCCCAACTTCCCGCATAAACATACCAATCACGCTCATTTTCTGCTCTAAAATCAATAGGTTCCCGACTATAAGGCCCGATATCTGAACTACAAGGTTCATTTGCAGCCGTCATTCCATTAATATCATCTAACAAAACTCTTGAATAATCATAATAAAGCTCGGATTTCTTATTATATTCAAACCAATTAATACTTAATTTCCCTTTGCCTCCTTTATTGCAGATGTAAAGCGTTGCTCCGAGTTCATCTTTAAGCATAAATTCTTTAACTTTTTCCTTAGAACTACCGTCTGCTCTAATTCTATACAAACCGTCACAATCCGAAGAAACATAATAAACCCAAGCATTATTAGATTTAAGAAAAAATGCCGGTTTATCAACTTTGGTTTTAGTTATTAAACTTACTCCACTAACAGAAAGATAAATAGGTATGAATATACCATAGGATATTGTCTGTAAAACAATACTAGCCTTGAATGATAGCCTATCTCGATCGGTTTTTTCTTTCATAATCCAAAAACAAAAAGGCCATTCAATAAAGATTGTTAATACGTAAGAGAACAATAAGATAAATACAAGCATACAAAAAACATTGTTTATTGAAACGAAATTGTCAACTATTCCTTGCGAGAAAATTATCCCAATTACTCCAATAATCATTGAAAAGTAATTTGCTAATATCATTATTAAAATACTTCTCATTGTTTTCGTTCCAAAATAACGAACTAGGATTTTTCCTTCAATTACACCAATGAGAGTATTACCTAAAAGCAAATGACCGACACCTAACCATAACAAAGCTGTTCCTGCATTTGCACAGGCAAAAGAAGGATAAGCAAATAAAACAGCTAAGAAAAACAAACTAGCAAACCTTACTTTTAACTTATTCACATCTTTCTCCATTCTGCTAAACTATTTCTTACCAAGAAAAAAATGACGGTTCTAATATTTGTCTTTGGGCGGCCTTCCTTTGCTATCTCTCCTATTCTTCGTCTGATAATATTCCTGTAACTTATCGATAAAAGCTTGGCTGCCAATATACAGTTTTTTCGCGAGTACATCTGAATTAATTATACTGCCATCAATTACAAAATCAATAAATTGCTTTTGCCTTGAGGTAGCGGAATCAGATAATCCCAAATAAGCCGGGCTTAGGGTAATAAGCGAATCTGGTTTACCTTTCGCATAGCAATTATAACTAGAGAAACGATACTCTGCTGGATGGCTGACCACTCCCGCGCGCACAGGATTCAGTTCAATATATTTTCCGCACTGTAATAGATAAGAATCGACCTCAATAATGTTGCTTTTAAACCTATCTTGCCATAAATGGCCACAGTAATCATATAATTTACTATAATAATAAAAGTAAGTTAAATTTAGCTGTTTCATGAATCTTGACAATTTACTTTCCGGCTTAAGATTTAAGATTAAGTGAACATGATTATCCATCAAACAGTAATGTAAAATATCTATTTTATTTTCATTCTTTAATTCATTTAACAAAGAATAATACCTTAATTTATCATTATCACAATGAAATACATTATTCTTGTTATTCCCCCTACAAATAACATGTAAAGCTGAATTACAAGAGACTATTCGTTTAATCCTTGGCATAAAAAATCCCTCCTTCTACTATAATAGACGTAGAAAAAGGGCAAATCTAACAGATTTATTTTAGAAAAATAGAACCGTCCCCTTTATTTTGCTAATTTGATGCGTTCGTCAATCGGCGGGTGGTCGAAGAAAAAGAATTTAATTATTGGGTGAGGATTTCTGTCTGCGAGGTTTTGGGTTGCAAGCTTATCCATCGTAGAAATAAAAGCTTCTTTCATACCCGTGGTCTTTAGTGCAAGTTTATCTGCTTCTCTCTCAAGCACTCTGCTATAAAAACATGTTAAAGGCTGTGAAATTACTCCAAATAAAACGAAATAAATAAAAACTATTGGCAAAGCTGATATCTGAGACAAAGAATCAAACCCGAATAAATTCAAAACAAAATGATTTGTAATAAAAATAAGATAGAAAACCAGAAAAGTTGCCAACGAATTAACAATTATCAACTTCGTAAGATGTTTAAGCTTATAGTGAGCAAATTCGTGCGCTAAGATAACCTCTATTTCCTCCTGAGAATATTTATCCTTGAGCGTATCAGCCAATAAAACTCTTCTTGAGCGGCCTAAGCCTACAAAAGCAGCATTAGCCTTAAGCGATTTTGAGCTTAAATCAATTTCAAAACAATCCAGCAAACTAACTCCCATTTTCTTAGCCAAATTCATAATCCTCTCTCTTAAGCTCTCATCTGAGAGTTTCTTATACTTAAAGAATAAAGGGATTATAATCGTGGGAGTTAACTTTGCTAAAATTAAGCTAAAAAGTATCCAAAACAAAGAAATTACCAGCCACCAGTTCTGCTGGAAACGATTCAGGATAAAATAAAATGCCGATAACAAGACTAGGCCAATAATATACGAAAGAATAAACGACTTTAACTGATCAATAAACCAATTACTTAGTTTTTGATTTGAGAGGTTAAATTTGTGCTCTACGTAATACGAACCGTAGAAATTAAGCGGGAAACTAAAAAATAGATAAATAACTGATAAAAGGAATAAATAGGCAGGAATTACAAAATAGTTATTCGCAGACAGGCTTAAAACAAAAAGCGCCAGATTCTTAGAAAACCCTAAACCAACAAAAACAAACAAAAGCACCAGTAAATATATTGTATCAATAATTACTAGTGCATATTTTAAGGAAGAATACTCTTTTGCTTTACCAAGAGTATCTTCCTTAACCTGAGAATTCATTACTTTTTGGGCTTTTCTTTAACAATAGTTGGCTGGACGTTAATAAAAGTACGCAATTTACCATGGCTGGTCTTCTTTTTTGTGAAATAAACCTTACCTGGGCAAAGAGCGAAGATTGTTCCAAGCCCTTTTACGTTAACTCCGGGCTTATAAGTAGTAAGGCCCCTTGCGATAATCTGGCCAGTTTTTACCGTAGTTCCGGTTGAAGCTTTAATCCCTCTGTCTCTTTTTCTCGTTGAAAATCCACCTGCCATTTTGATGCCTCCTTAAATAATAGTTTAGTTGAAAGAATTGAAAATTTTTAGGAAAAGCTATAATACCACAAAATTACTAATCTAGCAAGACTTCTTCACCTTTGGTCGGGATATAAGCATTAAGCCCCTTTTGGGTAAGTGTATCAAATAAAGCCTGGGTCTGCTCAAGTTCCCCATGCACTAAGAATATGCGTTTTAGAGGAAGGCAATCAGAAACAAATTCCGCAAGGTCATTTTTATCTGCATGCCCGGAAAAGGCATTAATCACCGCTACTTCCGCGTTTAACTCACATTCAATGCCATAAATTCGCACAAAAGGCACTTTTTCCACAATTCTTCTACCTAACGTATCTTTTGCCATATATCCGACAACCAGAACCGTATTCCGGGAATCTTCAATATTATTTTTTAGATGGTGTAGGACCCTTCCGGATTCACACATCCCGCTTCCTGAGATAATAATCATCGGACGCTTATCTGTATTTAACATCTTTGATTCCTGCTGATCCTTGATAAAACGAAGGTTTAAGAATTCAAAAGGGTTATCCCCTTTGTTTATCGCATCGCATGTCTTTTTATCCATATAGTCAGCGTGGCACTGAAAAGCATCGGTTATATCAGTTGCTAACGGGCTATCCACATAAATAGGAACTATTGGAATCTCTTTTTCTTTCAAAAGCTCATTTAAGAAATAAATAACTTCTTGGGCGCGTTCAAGGGTAAAAGAAGGAATAATAACCTTGCCTTTTCGTTCGATAGTCCGGTTAATCACTTCTTTCAACTTTGACTTTGCTTCTTCTATCGGAGAATGCAGCCTTCCGCCGTAAGTAGACTCCAGGATCAAATAATCCAGCCCCTTTAATACGGTTGGGTCATTTAACATAGGAAGCCCTTTTCTGCCTAAATCAACCGCGTAACCAAGCCGGATTGTTTTCTGCTCTTCCTTTATTTCAAGCACAACAACAGAAGAACCCAGGATGTGCCCTGCATCAAATAAAGTAAAATAGATATCTTTGGTTAGCCCAAGCCTTTGTTTATAAGAAACCGGATGGATTCTTCTTGCTGCTTTACTTGCCTCTTTCATATTATAAAGCGGCTTTCTTAATGGCAGGTTCAACCTTCTGTTAATCTTATTAACATACCTTATATCTTCCTCTTGAATCTTACCCGAATCTTCCAGCATAAGCTTACACAAATCCTTAGTGGCACTTGTTGCAAATATTTTTGAACGAAGCCCTGCCTTAACCAAGCTTGGAAGATTTCCGCAATGATCAATATGCGCGTGGGAAATAATCAGAGCGTTAATTCTACGCACATTAAAATCAAAAGTAGTATTTATCTCATAAAACTGATCACGTTTTCCCTGAAAGAGCCCTATATCAAGCAACACCTGTGAATCTTCTGTTGAAACCAGATGGCATGAGCCTGTTACCGTCCGGACCCCCCCTAAGAATTTAAGATTAACTGCCATATTTTTCCTTAAAAAACCTTAGTTTATAAATCACAGCTAGAATTAATATAATATATGTTAAGCTAAATAGCAAGAAAATACGGTTGTTTAGAAAAAATTGCACAATTAGATTCGGGTCTTTAAAAATATTTACCCCTATATTAGCAATTATATATTGGATCCAAAACATCTTTAGCGGAGTGCCGAAAATAACTGCCGCTAAATACTTTCTAAAGCTCATCCCGGTAAGCCCGGATGCCATATCCATAAATCTATAAGGGATAACCGGAGCAGCACGAAAGATAAAAAGCCAAAAAAAGCTAATCCTGCCCAATTTGTAATCCAGATTCTTATATTTCTTAGACAAGGATTCTTTAACATATGCTCTTCCCAGAAACCTTGAAAGATAAAACAATATATAAGCATTAATTATTTCAGCAATACAAATATATAATGCACTTAAAAATGGGCCGAATAAAAAAGCTCCGGCTATCCAGAAAACATCTTTAGAGAAAAATAAGAAAAAGGTTACTATTACGTATGCTAAGACATATAAAAAAGCGCTGATTAAACCGGGGAAACTGCCTAATTTATCCTGTAAAGCGGGGATATGTATATTAAGCGAGGTGCCAAGCCACCAGAAAACAAATAATGACGCTATCAGAACAAAAAATCCAAACCCTTGCCTGTATTTGCCAAAACCCATAGAATAATTATATCTTAGATAATATTTTATGTCACGAAAAGATTACGGGAGGAGAATTTTCCATCGGTTGTAAGATTTACCCCCAGCCTCTTTAAACCAACTTCATCTCCAGGGGTGGGGATATGAGTCATGTGGACTTCGCAGCCTTTTAACTCACCTAATTTGTTCATCGCAAGTTCCGCAGTATGATTTGTAGTCGCGCTAATTGAAAGCGCTATGAGGGTTTCTTCCAAATCAAGGCTTTCTGAACCGCTATCAAGTATCCCTTCTTTAAGTTTTGCAATTTGAGCAATAATATGGGGAGATAATAAAAGTATCTCGTCAGGTATATTCGCGAGCACCTTTACAGCATTTAATATTAAACTGGAAGCTGCATGCATCAGTTTTGAATTCTTCCCGGTAATAACCCTTCCATCGGCAAGCTGGATTGCCGCACCGCAGAAGATTCCTTCATTCCCTTTACCTTTTCCTTCAGCTTCATCAGCGGATTTCCGGGCAATCTCCACAACTACCCTATCCGTAGGCTTAACGCCTAACTCTTCCATTAACAGTATTACTCTATCTACGGTTTCTTTCTTCTCAATGCCTAGGACATATTCAGCGTTATACCTAAAATACCTCCGGATTAATTCCTGTTTTGCTGCTTCCTGCACTACTTTATCTTCTGTTATTCCGAATCCTGCGCGATTTACCCCCATATCCGTCGGAGAATTATACATTAAAAGGCTTGAATCCTTCTCAAATATCCTGTTCAAGATTAATTTTAATATAGGGAAACTCTCAACATCACGGTTATAGTTAATTGAGGTCTTGCTGTATTTATTAAGATGGAATGGATCAACAAGATTAAAATCTAAGATATCGGCTGTTGCGGCTTCATAAGCAACATTAACAGGATGTTTAAGCGGGATATTCCAGATAGGGAATGTTTCAAATTTGGCGTAGCCTGCATTAACTCCGCGTTTATGTTCATGGTATAGCTGAGAAAGGCAGATTGCCAGTTTTCCGCTGTTTGGCCCCGGAGCAGTTACGACAACAATCGGCTTTTTGGTCTCAATATAATCATTCTTTCCGAAGCCTTTTTCACTTACTATCGTGTCCACATCAGCCGGATAACCTTCAATAGGATAGTGCAGATAAACCTTAACCCCTCTTCGTTCTAATTTATTTTTAAAAATTACCGCCGAAGACTGGTTGTTAAAGCGCGTGATCACAACTGAAAGAATATCCAAACCCCAATTCCTTAAATCATCTATAAGCTTTAAAGTAGCGACATCATAAGTAATGCCGAAATCTCCACGCACCCTGCCCTTTTCAATATCCCCGGCATAAATACCAAGCACAATATTGATTTTATCTTTTAAGGATTGTAATAATCTGATTTTAACATTAGGGTCATAACCCGGAAGGACTCTTGCGGCGTGATAATCAAAACAAAGCTTCCCTCCAAATTCAAGGTAAAGCTTATTTCCGAACTTCCCTACTCTGTCTAAAATAGCAGTAGTCTGTTCTTTCAAATATTTTTCATTATCAAAACCTATTTTTTTAGTCATATTTTGCCTAATTATTAGTCAATATTATATGATAGTATCCCTGTTTTGTAAAGAGGGCATTCCTTTGATTGCCCACCTGTCGACAGGCGGGATTCGTCGGCAGAGCATGTTGCTAAAAAACGAGGTGATGGGGGGTGCTGCGGCGCTTAGACTAGCTTCAGATAATCCTTACCTTCATTCCATGGATTTAAGAAGCCGGTTATCTTAATTTTATTCTTTTTTAAATCTACTAAGCCCTTCTTTTCTACCGGGCTTAGTATTTCAACTATGGGTGAAAAAACATCTTCAGCAGACTCTTCTCTTACAACCGCAACAGTGTTATCAGAAAGGCTAACAATAGACCCAATTGGCCAAACTCCAACTATCTTAAAGAATTTATCAATTAAACCCGGATCAAAAGCAGTATCTTTATCTTTAATCATGGCGTTGTATATCATATCAGGAGAATATGCAGCCTTATAACTTCTCCTTAAAGAAAGCGCGTCATAAACATCACAAATAGAAACAATTAAAGAAGCTATATGGGGTCTCTTCTCAAAGACAAGGCGAGGATAACCGGAAAGGTCATTTTTTAAATGATGTTCAAAAGCAACAACAACAGGCAAGATTCCTAAGCTATCCACATACTTAAGCATAATCTCTGCTCCAAGAACAGCGTGGCTTTTGATCTGGGCAAATTCATTATCGGTTAATTTATCGGCCTTAGTAAGCACTTTTCGGGAAATATACATCTTCCCGATATCATGGAATAAAGCAGCTACACCTAAATCCAACACATCATTTTTATTAAACCCGATCTTAGAAGAAAAATACATAGAAAGTATTGAAACATTCAAAAGATGAACGTAAGTTTCAACATTATACCGCTTTACAGTAGTTAATTTCAGGAATTCCTGGTATTGAGAAGAAAAATTTTCAACAATATTATTTATGGCAAATTTTAGCGAAAGATAATTGATGTCTCCGGAACCCAATACGGCTTCAGCCGAATTAAAAACATTTTCTAATGTGCTATCATATAATTTTAAGGCGCCATTTTCCTTTAAAGCCCCTTCTTTCTTTTGAGATCCTTCTTTATCAGATAACTTTCCCAGGGAAACATTACCCACGTGCATAATTTCCAGCTGTTCCTGTATCCAATCATTTGATTCTTCTTTCCTTCCGGAAAGTAAAACAATCAACTTTAGCAATTCCTCGTTTTTTAAACCCCGGGAGAACCTGATTTTCTCAATATTTTTTTCTTTAAGGAATATAATCGCGGGCTTAAAAAACTTGCTTAAATCAAACATAACATCATTTTCGAAAACAAGCTCTTCTCCGACAATGCCAAAAACCAACTCTTCTTTTTCCAGAAGAATTTCGTTTAAAGAAGAATAGGATTTCTCTACAGAATTCTTAAATATCTGGTGTTCAACCCCATATAATTTTGCGCTCTGAAGAGAAGAGAAAAAATCTTTCAGGCAATTCTCAATCTTATCCAACTTGCCACCTTGCCAAGATAGATCTGGCCTTTTCACGCAAAAGCTTGTTCCAAAAGAATTTTCTTTTCGCCAACATCTCAATATAATCTTTGGCTTCCTTTACCTGAGCTCCTTCGAAAATACATAAATTATCAATAATCAAATTATTTTTTAAACCGAAAGGGCTTTTAATAAGCAGCATCTCCTTGATTACCTTATCTCTCGAGGCTCCATTCTTAACCAATGCAAGAAACGCTTCTCTCTTTAAGAATAAATCTTTAAGATTTAGAATCTCAAACAAGAAACCTTCATCAATATTATAAAGATTCTGCATCGCCTTTAATATTTCAATTCTTATAAACTCGTTAGAAAATGAATACATCTGTTTTAAAGCAATTAAAGACTCTGCTGTATCAACTTTTCTAAGCCCTTCAATTACCTTTGAAATAAATTCTATATCTGAAATCCTTCCTTTTAAATTATCACAAAAAAGATTAACCTTGTCCGGAAAGAATTTGAAATATAATTTCAGGATAATGAAACTAACTTTATTATCCTGAAATATCTTGGAAACATATTCATCGGCCTGAAACCTGCTTTTAGGCATTGATTCGATTATCGGCAGAATAATACTGTAAATTTCTTCATTATCCCAAATCACATCTTCTATAATTTTATATATGTGCTCTTCTAATTTTCCAAAGAGCTCGCCCGCAGGAGAATTCCCCCTTTCCTGCCTCTTACACAATTCATGCAGATAAAGTATGAATTCAAAATCTTTTTGTTCATACGCTTCTGAAATTTCCTTATAGAGCTTTTCAAAAATCAAATCCAAATAAACCTTATTTTTCTCAATTGCAGCAAGATTGGCGATTACAAAACGATAGTTTATCTTTAAGGCAGCCCTGTCAAAAAACAGCTCTTCCTTGGCGTCCATAGATTTAAATAGTTGAGAAAGTGTACTCTGATAGACTTCTGAAATCAGTTTGTTTTGTGAATCAGAATTCGTTAATAATTCCTTGATCTTCTTCGATAATTTTGCGCTTTCTTTGCCTAAGCTAAATTCTTTGGCACTTTTTAAAAATTCTTCCGAAACGTTCCCCTTCTTACCTACCCCAGAAAGCTGAGAGAACAAATTAAAGCTTAAAATATCAAAATTATCATTAGTTGAGATCTCTTCAAAGAAAAGCTGGGAATAATCTTTTTCATCTAAATTCTTAAATAAAACTTCCAATTTTCTTAGATCTTCCTCATTAAACGATTTTTTTGACCTTGCGACAACTTCAAACATCTCTTTAATGCATTTTTTGAATAATCCGAAGTCATATTTCCTTAAAAGCGATAAATATTTAGAGACAGACTGACTAAGCTCTCCGTCATAAAGAAGCTCTTTTAAATCTATCCTCCCCAGATTCTTCCCAAAGTTACCGGCTATTTTTGAAATCTCATCGGGATTGCCTTCGCCACGGGTAGAATTTCTTAAAATATATAGCCATACATCCAACTCCGGAGAACCTTCTCCTAACAGCTTAGAATAATCAAGCTCCTCTACAGTAATACTGGGGATTTTCCTTGGTAATAAATTTTTAACGCCTCCCCCTCTTAACAGCTCTTTTCTTGGCAAAGTTACGACTCCAAAGAAATCAACCAACTCATCAACACTTATCCCCTTTTTTATCTCAAGGCTGCTTATCTTACGCAAATGGAAGTATTGAGCAAGCTCAAGATAAATTGCCTGATTTAACCACTGCTTTCCATCCAAAATGATAAAATCCGGGTTAATATTTAGTTTTATTGAATCTAGAAATAAAAACAGTCCATCAACTTTTAATTTAAAATTCTCTACTGATTTCTTGAAAAAAGGATGCTCTTTTGAATAATTAGCCGCGTTATTCAAGACTATGCGCAATCCTTTTAGGAAATCAACCAAAGCTTCTTCTTTATTCATGCTTAACCTTTAAAATTTAAACTCTTCCTGTCAGAAAAATTTAACCGAAGCCGGATATCGGAGAAAAAAATAGCAACTCTTCACATGTTCTGAAAAGTTGCCATTAAGAAATCTGTTAACTCAAAACCCATTTTGTATTTAACTCTTACTTTTCTATCTTAATCTTTTCTATTTTTATACCCTTGGATTTTAAAAAATCAAAAGCTTTTTTCATTTCACTATCCTGACCCGCAATCCCGAGTATCGCCCACCCCGCATAAGTTGAGAATGAAGCTTCATATATATTTAGCGTAATATCGTAATCTTTACAAAGACGGCAAATAATCGATTCATCTTTTAGCTGCCCGGGAAACGTTAATCCAATTATTGTTTGCATATAATTTAACCTCCTAATGTGGTATCAAATAAGTAGTTAATTCATTCTAACTTTAGTAATAAACTTAGTCAAGATATTTAACGCAGGAATAAAAAAAGGCACCTTTTTTAAATACGCAGGCGCCTTTTTATTTACTAAATTATTCCTATCTAACGTTATGCAGGTATTCCCATCCCCAGCCAACAAGCTTACCATTCTCAATGACTAAAGGAACAAGCTGCTGGTCAGTAATTACATCTGCTTCTAAAGGGACATCTGTATCAATTACATAATAAAAAACTTCATACCTATGATTTGTAGCTACAAGAAGATCAATCTTGTAAGGATTATTGATAGTCATCTCACGAGATAGGAAAGGCTTTGTTTTCATTATATTTAATACTTTTTCCTTTGGCATGCCAACAGTTAACCTAGCCAACCTGTTTCTATTACTTGAAATTGCATTAAAATTCCTGGCAGTTTCACAACCCCCTAACATCAAAGCCAATGCAAGGAAAAATATAACCCTTTTCACCTATCCACCTCCGGTTTTAATTAAAGTCAGTTTATTCTCTCCACAAATAGACAAAATCAAACGATTTTCTTTCAATTAAACCTTTAACAAAACATAATCCAAGAGCAAGCGTATATTATCATCCTCAGGATTTTCAAATTTAACTCCAGAATAATACCATGATTGCCCATGCATTCTGTAAGTTCTTACAATTTCTGCATTAATACTATCTTCGTTGTTGCGATTAGGCAGATGAAATCTGATTTCTACTTTGGTCCCGGGGAAAATTTTTTTCTCGCTTGTAACCGTCAACAAGCCCCCCTGCGAAATATTCACTACGCCTATAGGAGCGCGGACTCTACCGCCTCCGGCATTGTAAATACAAGAACAATCAACTGATCTAACGGGCGCAAACCGAGGATAACGCCTTCTATTCCACAGTTTCCAGAAATAAATATAGCTTTTTAACTTCTTGATAATCTTATTTTTTATCATTCTTTACCCGTTTACACTCTGCACTTGCCTCATTTTATCTCTACTTGGCAGATTGGTCAACAAAAATAACCTTTAATCATAGAATAAAAGCTATTCTTATTAAAAAGCAGGATAATCCTTATTTAACACAATACTAACCGCAACAGCTTCTCCGGAAGAATTTTCATAATAACTAATTTCAACGTTATCATCAATTTCAATATCGGATAAAGAAATATATTCTGTTTGTTCCCTTATCTTCACATCAGAAGGAACTTGGAAGGTTTTTTCATCGGATGATCTTACGCTTATAAGAGATCCTGTCCAATCAACATTTGTAACCTGCCCGGAGTAAGTCTTAATAATCCGCTCTCTTTCTTCTGTTTTTTCCTGACAAAACCCTGTATCGAGTGAGATCATATTAAAAATAAACACCGCAGCAATCAAGCTAACTTTAATCACTTTATCCTCCTTTTCTAAAATCTAACTGCCTCTCCGGATTTAAGATTATGTTTATCCGCAAAGCCAGAAATTACTTCCAGAACATATTTAGCTTTTTCCTTAGAGGTGAATCCTTCGCAAGAGCCTAAGCAAGGCTTAACTTCTTTCATAATATCGTTTATTTTCTTGTCAGGGCCAATCCAGATTACATCCAAAGGAATCAGCATATTCTTCATCCAGAAATTATATTTTCCCTCTTCATCAAAAACAAACAACATGCCACAATCAGGCTTTAATTCATTCCTAAACATAAGGCCTTTTTGCCTGGCTTGCGCATTATCCGCAACTTCAGCCGTTATACAAATATCATTAATGCAGACTCTCTTAATATTATTGTTATCGCATCCAAAACAGGTGAGCAAAACTGGAAAGAAAAAACAGATGATCTTAAATCTTTGATTGGCTTTGATATTTAAGGTAGAATTATGCCTATTCAACTCTGTCTAAAAGCATTGTGACATTATTTTTCAAAACTTCCAAGAATCCATTCCCCTGAGAATCAATGGTTTGATGAGTTCCTGTTGCTTCCTTCAAAAAAATCTTACCCGGTACAATATTTGCAATAAGAGGGGCGTGGCTTGCCAAAACTCCCAGGTATCCTCCTTCGCAGGGGACAACAAGAGACAAAAGTTTCCCCTGGAAAATAATTTTCTCCGGGGTTACGATACTAAAAGAAAAAAACTTATCCTGTTTACCTTCCATTCTAACCCTTTAATTCTTCACCTTTCTCAATAGCTTCTTCAATAGGGCCGACCCAATAAAACGCCTGCTCAGGGACATTATCTAATTTGCCGTCAATTATCATCTGTACGCCCTTAATAGTATCTTCAAGTTTTACGTATTTGCCTTTCATCCCGGTAAAAGCTTCGGCTACAAAGAACGGCTGGGAGAAAAATCTTTGTATCTTTCTTGCCCGGGAAACAATTAATTTATCTTCATCAGATAACTCATCCATACCTAAGATAGAAATAATATCCCGCAGGTCCTTATACCGCTGCAATACTTTCTGGGCGCCAATTGCTGCATTATAATGATCGTCCCCCAAGAGGCGAGGATCCATAATCCTTGAAGACGAGTCTAACGGGTCAACTGCCGGATAGATTCCAAGCTCAGCAATATGGCGTGATAAAACTATCTTTGCGTCTAAGTGAGTAAATACCGCAGCAGGCGCAGGATCAGTTAAATCATCTGCAGGGACGTAAACAGCCTGAATAGAAGTAATAGAGCCATTCCTAGTTGAAGCAATGCGCTCTTCAAGCTGGGCTACCTCCGTTGAAAGATTAGGTTGGTATCCAACAGCTGAAGGCATACGGCCGAGCAATGTAGAAACTTCAGAACCTGCCTGTATATAACGAAACACATTGTCTATAAACAGTAAAACGTCTTTTTTCTCAACATCGCGGAAATATTCCGCCATTGTCAAAGCCGACAAACCAATACGAAGTCTGGCTCCGGGCGGCTCATTCATCTGGCCAAAAACGAGCGCACTATTTTTAATTACGCCTGACTCTGTCAATTCCAGTAAAAGCTCATTACCTTCCCTGGTCCTCTCTCCGATACCCGCGAAAACCGAAACCCCACCATGCTCTTTAGCAATAGTACGGATTAATTCCATAACAATAACTGTTTTACCGACTCCGGCTCCCCCAAATAAACCAACCTTACTCCCTTTCGGGATAGGAGCAAGCAGGTCAATAACTTTTAAACCTGTTTCGAGGATGGATTGTATAGGAAGCTGCTCTTCAAAATTAGGAGAAACTCTATGTATAGGAGAACGTTTTTCGGGATCAGCAACAGGCCCCTTTCCATCAATAGGCTCTCCTAAAAGATTAAATACTCTTCCTAATGTCTGCTCTCCAATAGGCACAGTAATAGGCCTTCCCAAATCTCTGGCTTTCATTCCTCGCACCAAACTATCTGTAGACCCCAAAGATATACAGCGGACTGTATTGTTGCCGATATCTTGCGCAACCTCTAAAGTTAGGTTTATTCCTAAATCAGGATGCTCAATCTTAATAGCGCTCAAAAGCTGAGGCACTTCATTTTCGGGAAATTTAATATCAACACTCGGCCCAATAACCTGTATAATCTTACCTTCTGCCATTTTAAATTATCCTTTCAATGCTTCTGCACTAGAAATAATCTCAAGCATCTCCCTAGTAATATTTGCCTGGCGCTGCTTGTTTCTTAAAAGAATGAGCCCCTTAAGCAAATCTCTGGCGTTGTCTGTAGCTGCTTTCATCGCAAAACTCCTTGCAGCAAGCTCCGAAGTAATTGACTCTAATAACACAACCTTCATCTTCATTGACATATAACTCGTAATAAGCTTATCCAAAATCTTCTCAGTCCCGGTTTCAAAAATATAATCTATCCTTCTGCCTGCTTCATGCTCTAATTCCAGGTATTTCCTTAGAACGGGCCGCTGCGTCAGAGTATTTTCATAAAAAGTGTAGGCTATATAAACCTCATCTGCTTGCCTGGAAAGAAAAATATTAATTAGATAATTTGTAATTTCGTTAGATATCTTATCGGAAAATTTAGCATTTATCCCTATAAATGAATTTATAATATTAATCCCTCGTTTCTTAAAATAATTATACCCTCTTCTGCCGACAACTACTAAATCTATCCTTCCCTTCCCATAGCTGTTAATAAAATCTTCGGCAAGCCTGATAATATTATTATTATATATCCCGCAGAGGCCATTATCCGAAGTAATAACACACAAAACTATTTTTTTCTTAAGAAGCCTTTTCTCCAAATAAGGGCTTAAAAAATTCTCCGAAGAAGATATCAGGTTATTCAAGAGCGATTCGAGCTTTGTAAAATACGGACGGGCAGCGAAAAGATAATTATCAATGCGGTTTAATTTCGTAAATGAAATCATCTGCATTGCGCTTGTTACCTTCTCGGTATTTTGAATACTGCGAATCCTGTTTTTTATCTGCCGGATTGACTGGGCCATAAATCTTAATAACTAACTCTTAGAGGTAAATTCTTTTTTAAATAATAAAATAGCGCTATCCATTTTTTCCATTAATTCTTTGCTTAGCTCATTTTTCTGTTCAATCTCATGTTCTAAATGAGCATAATTATTTTCAATGTATTTAAAAAATCCCGCTTCAAACTTCCTGACTTCTGGAACCGGCAAATCATCAAGGAACCCGCGCGTCCCGCAATAAATAATCATTACCTGTTTTGAAACTGACATCGGCATAAATTGCGGCTGCTTAAGGATCTCAACCATTCTTTCTCCCCGCACAAGCTGCGCTTGCGTTGTCTTATCAAGATCTGTCCCAAACTGCGTAAAGGTAACCAATTCTCTGTATTGAGCCAAGTCAATACGCAATTTTGCCGCAACCTGGCGCATTGCCTTACCCTGAGCCTTTCCTCCTACTCTTGAAACCGATAAACCTACATTTATCGCAGGCCGTACACCGGCATAAAACAGATCGTTTTCCAGATAAATCTGCCCGTCTGTAATTGAGATTACATTCGTAGGGATATAACTGGTAATATCGCCTGCCTGTGTTTCAATTATTGGCAATGCTGTTATAGAGCCGCCCCCTAAACTACTATTTAACTTTGCCGCTCTTTCAAGTAAACGTGAATGCAGGTAAAAGATATCCCCCGGGTAAGCCTCTCTTCCGGGAGGCCTGCGCAAAAGCAAAGACAACTGCCTGTAGGCTTGAGCGTGTTTTGACAAATCATCATAAATAATCAAAACATGCTTTCCAGAATACATAAGTTCTTCACCGATTGCACATGCTGAATATGGGGCCAGGTATTGTAAAGAAGCGGATGCCCTGCTGGAAGCGCTTACAATTGTTGAGTATTGCATTGCGCCGTATTTTTCTAATATTTCGTGCACTGCAACAATACTGGACATCTTTTGCCCAATCCCAACATAAATGCAAAAGACATTCTTGCCTTTTTGATTAATTATAGTATCAATTGCCAAAGCAGTCTTGCCTGTCTGCCTGTCGCCGATAATTAATTCGCGTTGGCCCCGTCCTATAGGAATCATAGAGTCAACCGCTTTAATACCTGTTTGCAAAGACTCATTTACAGGCTGGCGCTCAACTACATTTGGCGCCTTTGTTTCAAGAGGCCTGAATTTATCGGTTGTAATCGGGCCTTTTCCGTCAATTGGTTTACCCAATGCATTTACAACCCTTCCGACAAGAGCTTCCCCAACAGGAATTTGAGCAATCTTCCCCGTTCTCTTAACAACATCCCCTTCTTTTATAGTTTGATCCGGGTTATCCGTACCAAAAACAACAACACCTACGCTGTCTTCTTCAAGGTTTAAAACCATACCAGTAATATTCCCGGAAAATTGCACTAATTCTCCGACCATCACATCATCTAAGCCGTAAATACGCGCAATCGTATCCCCAACCTGGATAACTGTCCCGATAGATTCCATGCGCAATCTAGTTTTATATCTCTCCAATTCTTTCTTAATAACTGAAGTTACTTCCTCAGGTTTTAATGTCATTTTAATTCACCCTTACTGTTGATAATTTTTCCCGCAGCTCATCAATGCGCCTGCGCACAGATCCGTCAATTACAGTGTTCCCAACCTGCACCTGCACCCCGCCGAGCAAACTCCCATCCAAACTAATATAAAATTTAAAGTTTCTCTTAAACTTTTTTACCAGCATCTCTTCAATCTCTTTTATAATATCCAAATCTAACGGCAAACTCGTCCTGATTACCGCCTCAATCTCCTCGCCATGGGAATAAGTTTCTCTCACATATTCAAGAATATCCACTAGCTCCTTAATACGGTCTTTATCAAGTAACAATTTAATAAAATTCCTGAACTCAACTGAAAAATAATCCTTAAGCACATTATTGATAAATTCAAACTTCTGCTGATGAGTCACATCAGGCGCTTCTAAAAATTCCAAGAATTCCGGATTATCGCGTATGATAGACTTTAAGTTCTTAAATTCCAAAGCAGAAGGCGCTTCCCCGATGGTATGCCGGACAAAATCAAAGTAAGCATCGGCATATCTTTTAACTATGATCTTATCTTTAATCATTCTATTTTATCGGCTCTTTGCAAAAAGTCTTTAATCAGCTTCTTATCGCCTTCATCAGTAAGTTTCTCTTGAATTATATTCTCAGTTGCCATAATCGTTAAATCTATAACGTTATTTTTCAATTCTTCTTTGGCCTTAGTTAATTCATATTTGATATTGGCCCGGGCGCTATCAATAATTTCCTGCGCTTCCTGATGCGCTTTTTTATGTATTTCTTCGGTAATCTTCCTGCCCTCGGCAACAGCATCCTGCATTTTCTTTCTTACGGCATCTTCAATTACGTCTAACTTTGATTCATAATCCTGTTTTAATTTAGCGACTTCCTGCTTAACTTTCTCTATATTGTTAAGTTCCGAAGAAATCTTTTCTTTTCTTTTATCAAGAAGCGCTAAAATGTTTTTCCAGGCGAATGCCCGTAAAAGAAAAAGCAGAATAAGGAAACTAATTACCTGCGCAATTATTTCATTTGTGCTAAGAAGTTTTAACAGTTCCATTTTTTTGGCTTAATTAAAGTTTACCTGCCAGAACAAAAGCAAAAACCAAAGCATAGATAGTTAAGGCTTCAATAAAAGCGCAGCCAGTAGCCATATTAATTAAGATTTTAGTTGATGCTTCAGGCTGCCTTCCGGTTGCATCCATTGCCGCAGCAACTGCTTTTCCCAAACCTAATGCTGAACCAAACGCAGCTAAACCTAAACCTAAAGGCATAGCCAATGCCAATGCTACTTTGTAATCCATTTCATTCCTCCTTGTTAAGCATGCTCTTCTTCATGTGGTAAACAGAGAGCAAAATAGATTGTTGTTAAAAGGCAAAATACCACCGCCTGAACTACTGAAGCCAAGATTGCCAAGAAAGAACTAAAAACCAAAAGCGGGACTCCCATAATCCCAAAATTAGCCAAAACCGCAAGGAGCATATCATCTCCCCAAATATTGCTTCTTAAACGAAGAGACAAGCTTATCGGCCTGACCAACTGAGAAACAATCTCCAAAACAAACATCATCAAAGGTATAAAAACCGAGAATGCGAGTATCCCGCGAGGCTTGCCCATCATATGGTCTAAATAACCAAAGAAACCCAATTCCTTAAAAGCAGAATACTGCACATAAACAAAAACACAAATCGCTAATGCCAAAGTTGTAGACCAACTGGAAGTTGATGATTTAATAAATGGGATTAAGCCTGAAAGATTCATTACAATTATATATAAAAACAAAGTCCCGATAAAAGGAGTAAATTTCCTTCCCTTATCCCCCAGAATCCCGCAAATAAAATCATCTAAACCTCCCACAACCACTTCCACCGCATTCTGAAACCTATCGGGGATTAATTTATTTTTTCTACTTGCGAAATAAGCAACCAAAGAAAGAACACTGATAACAATCAAAGAAAAAATTACATTCTCCCAAATAACAATATTCTTTGAAAAAGTTGAATGCGGAGATAACTTTGCAATGCTTGTAATTATATTAGGCAGCTCTAGATTGCTGGCGTTGGCTTCAGACATAACCTAACTACTCCTGCTATTAAAAAAACAGAAAAAACTCCGATAAACAGGCCTAATAGAGAAAATACCCTTGAAAATAAAATTAATCCACCCGCTAAGTATAATACCGGAAATTTTATTAATAGAAAAACCCATAGTTTACTCTTTGATTTCTTTAATATCGCAATCCTTAAGAGATTTACAGTCATAATAATATTTATTAAAGACCATGCTGCCCCAAGCAGAATTCCAAAAGCAAAAGCTGTTTTACCCATAGCGAACAAAGGGAATATCAACATTAAAATAAAGATCAGCTCTGATTTGGTCACCTTATTTAAAAAATCATCCATTATTTATCCTTTTCAATCTTCACAGTTTTTCTTAATATCTTAATTACTTCAATTATGCTTATTGCAAAGCCCAATACAACTAAAGCATAAGTATAATATTCGGAAAAAAAAAATTTCTTCTGTAAAAAGCTTCCTAAAACAAATGCGGCGATTGGCCCGGAAACCAAAACAAAGGGAATAAATGTAACTAACCCGGCAAGTTTAATTAATTTATAAATTTGCTTTTTGTCTGCCAAGAGAAATACCCTATTTCTCGTTAGCATGGATAATCTCCATGACTTCGTCTTCATCTTCGGCTTTTTTTAGCCGCTCAATTACAAATTTGTCCTTAACGAGATGGGAAACTTTTGCCATAATCTTTAGGTGGCCGCCAACTTCATTCTGAGGAGAAACAAGCACAAAGAACAAATAAGTTTTTTCAGCGTCCAACGCTCCAAAATCTACACCTTGAGGTATCCTGCCAAATATAAGTAAGAATTTTTTTACATCTGCTAACTTTACATGAGGGATTGCAACCCCATTGCCTATACCTGTTGAACCTAATTTCTCCCGCAACAAAAGAGCCTTAGCAATTACCTTTTTATCCTTAAATTTCCCGCTTTTGGCGATTAAATCTGCTAATTCCAGAATGATATCTTTTTTCGTGGTACTTGTGAGATTTAAATTGATGCATTTTTTCTTTAACAGTTCTGCCAATTTCTGTTCGTGCATAACCTTTAAGCTCATTAGCTACTTCCTTACTCTACAGGAATAATAATCTTCCTGCCTGATTTCAAGTTATTTGGGTTCTTAATCCTGTCTTTATTTAATTCATACAAATACTTCCAGCGATGCCCATTACCCAATTCTTTTTGAGCTATCTTCCAAAGAGAATCATTCTTCTTTATCGTATACTCTCTTGTTGAAACCTTTACTTCGCCTTCAACTTCTTCGGTCTTTTCTTCTATGTATTTACCTTGTTCAACTTGGCGAGCTTCTTTAAGGAGCTTGCCTTCATAAGGAAGCATAATCTCTTCAACTTCAGCAACCATAAACTGCGCATTCCTGTCTTTCTGCATACCCACAAGGTCAGTTACATGGGCAACCGCATCAAGCTTGCCACGGCTTACAATCTTTATCCTCTCTTCCGGGATACCATTCTCCAGCATAAAATTCTTAACTGCTGCAGCGCGCTTCTTACCTAATTTTTCATTATATTTTTCCGATCCGCGGATATCGCAATTACCGGTAATTAAAATCTCGGATCCGGGATTCTTATTTAAGGCCAAAACCGCATTCCTTAAGATTTCCACGGCATCATCTCTTAACCCAGATTTGTTGAAATCAAAGTAGACTTTAACGTTCTTTATCACTTTCTTAATTAATAGCGACGGGCGTAACTCCTGAGGCTTAGGCGCAGGAAGCTCTTCTTCTTTATAGTCAAAAATAATCTTGCGTACAAAACAATAGCCTCTATTGCCCCATAAGCGTTCATTACCCGGCTCTTTCGGCCACCACCAATAACCTCCATGCTCAGGGTCCTTCACAGGAGCAGGCTTAGCATCCGTAGGCCACCAGGAAAACTGTTTTTGCAGTTCATCTAATTTCTGTTGGCGCTTTTCCTGACGGTTAGATACGCAACCGGAAAGAAAGACTGACAGAGAAACAAAAAACACAAAAATATAAATATTATTATGTTTTTTCATAACCACCTGCCTTTTCTTAAGAAATATACTTACCTAACAGGCTCTGGGTTTTGGGCCCAACAATACCATCAGCCTTTAAACCATTGGCTTTTTGAAATTCTCTGATAGCCCTTCTTGTGCCTTTTCCTATATGCCCATCAACATGCCCTTTATAAAACCCGGCTTTTTTCAAAGCAAGCTGAATTTGTTTCTTGCTTAATGGTTTTTGATTAACATCTGGTGTTGCTTGTGCTACCTGAGCAACAGATCCTTCGGGTTGAGTAGCCACAATAGACTCTTGATTAACTGACTCCGGCGCAACACTAGCCATGCTTTCAGAATTAACAACCTTTTTATTGACAGCACAACCACCTAACAACACTACTAAAACAATTACTAAAAAAATACTTCTTTTCATTGCTCTCCTCCTAATTATTATACTCTAATTGGTAATATTACAAATGAAATACCTTCCCGGTACAGCCTCTTTTGCAAGGAAAAAACCGTATAGTTATGCAAGAAACGATAAATAAAAGAATCCTGCGGAAAAATTAACTGGCCTCCGAAGAAAACAGCATTGGGAAACTTCTCTATAATTTGGGGAGCAATACGGGCAAGTTCATCAACAACATCTACCCCCATCAAACAAACACTCTCTGCATAAAATCCATTCTTGTGCATGAATTTTACGTAACGGTCTGTATCGGATTTTACCTCTGACTCCAGATGCTCAACCTCTTGAGCCCCTTTAAAATTCCCTACATCTACAACGCCTACCTGAACAAAAACAAAATTCTTAAAAACCCCGCCAAACATCCTTACTACTCCAAAAAGAGTATGTAACCCCATCCCATTAAAACCGCTAACAAGCAACACAGCAGTCTTGGCTGTTGGATCAAATCTCTGCTGTTCGTTAAAAGTTACCGGCAAAAGAGTTGTATCGTCAGCTTCTACGGCGACAACCAAGCTATTAAGCCTTCTTAAAAGTTTTGCAGTCTCAAAATAATGCCGTTTTATAAATATTGCAAAAGCGATTAAAGTGCCTGTAATAAAAATAGTTATCCAACCACCTTCTTGAAATTTAAAAACTATCATTGAGAAAAGTATAAAAACGCACAAAATTAGCCCAATACCATTAACTAATAATTTCTTAAACCACTTCTTCACTTTTTCCCTCGATTGCCACCAATGCTTAACCATGCCCAATTGTGAAAGAGAAAAAGTTATAAATACATTAATACTATAAAGGACCACCAAAAGCTTGACGCTTCCTTTAGTAAAAATCATGATTAATAAAGCCAAACCACTCATTATTAAAACACCATTCTGGGTAACTAACCTATCACTTAAACTAGAGAACCTGATAGGAAACCATCTATCTAAAGACATATTCGCTAATACCCTTGGCCCATCAAGAAAACCTGCCTGAGCTGCGACGAATAACAACATTCCTTCTGAGATAAGCGCTATAAAGACAAAAATAATCCCCATCTTTCCCCAAGAACCTGTTGCAGACTCTAGAAGTACTGCGTTAAGAGTCTTGCCGGGAGCAAGATTAACCTGGAAAAACAAATAAGCAAGCATTAAACCTAAAACTACGAAAGAAAGTGAAATAGCCATATAACGCATAGTATGCTTTGCCGTCTGGACCTTAGGGTCCCTTAAGACAGGGATACCATTACTAACTGCTTCAATTCCGGTAAATGTACCAGCTCCCATACTGTAAGCACGTAGCACAAGGAAAATCACCCCCATTAAACCTAATTCCGAAAAACTACTACGCATATCAACAACCGCAGCAGTCTTAAATTGTGAGAAATTTGAAAGGTGGGTAAATATTGCATAAATAATAATAAAAGCGTGAGTAGCAAGAAAGGTAAGAAATATCGGGACTAGCGGAAGTATTGATTCCTTAACCCCGCGCATATTTAAAAACATCATTACAATAAGCACACAAACTGCGAAAATAAGCCTATAAGGATACCATGACAAAGGAAGAAAACTGAATATTGCGTCAGCTCCAGAAGCAATAGAAACAGCAATGGTAAGAACATAGTCGATTAGAAGAGCGCATCCAGAAACCATCCCTAGCGTTGGAGATAAAAGCTTACTGGCAACCAGGTATCCTCCACCGCCGGTTGGGAATAACTCAATAATATGAGAATAACTTGAACTTATAATAAAAATTGTAAGTACTGTGCCAATTGCAACAAAGATACTTAAGTATATATGATTCCCAAGCGCCAAAAAGGCTTCTTGGGGGCCGTAACAGGAAGATGATAACCCGTCGGCCCCCAAACCTACCCAGGCAAAAAAAGCAATCAAAGAAAGATTATGGAAAAGCGAATGATCCCCAAGATTACGCGATTTCCCAATAACTAAATTCTTTATTTTCTTGCCTAATGTTGTTTTCTGCATTTTTAATTAAAACTCAGCTCCGTCTTTTTTCTGGTGAAAAGACAACGCGCCATGCTTAGAATAAAGAATCGCGCCAAAAATAATAATGACGCAAGCTATCGCTGCTGCAATTACGCGCGGGTCTGTATTTTTATATTGTATAAGAATCGGCGCTGCCAACAAAGAAACAAGATTAATAACTTTTAACATCGGATTTAATGCAGGCCCCGAAGTGTCTTTCAGTGGGTCCCCTACTGTATCTCCAACAACAGCAGCTTTATGAGCGTCCGATCCCTTTCCTCCGTAAAGCCCGTCTTCAATAGTCTTCTTGGCATTATCCCAAGAGCCGCCAGCGCTTGCCATAAATACGGCTAAGAGCTGCCCGGAAAGAATTGCTCCTGCAAGAAATCCGCCTAAAGCCTCTACTTTTAAAACCATCCCTACTAAAAGCGGGCTTAAAACTGCAATCAAAGATAAACCAATCAGCTCTTTTTGTGCAGCTACAGTACAGATTCCAACAGCTTTTTTATAATCAGGCGCAACTTTGCCTTCCATTAAACCCGGAATATGAAACTGCCTACGTACTTCATTTACAATTAAAGAAGCAGCGCGCGCAACAGCATTGATAGTAAGCGCTGAAAATAGCCAAGGAATCGCCCCACCGATTAGCATGCCGATAAAAACTACTGGTTCTGAAACACGGATACCGGTTGCCATCAGGCGAAGATTTTCCGCAATCCCCATCTGGCCTTGAACTTTAGTTACATCTGTAAGAAATGAACCGAATAAGGAAACTGCCGCGATTACTGCTGAACCAATCGCAACACCCTTTGTGATTGCCTTTGTAGTGTTCCCTACTGCATCTAGATCAGCCATAATCTGGCGTGCTTTTGGTTCAAGATGAGCCATTTCCCCAATGCCATTTGCATTATCTGAAATTGGCCCAAATGAATCCATTGCAACATTGTTTCCAGTTAATGTAAGCATACCAATACCGGTCATAGCTACACCATAAAGAACAAAAACTACCGGCTGGCCCCAATAAATAATTACAGCAGCCATAATAGTTATCGCAATTACGATTATCTGCCAAACAGCTGATTCAAAACCAATCGCAAGTCCCCTTAAGATTAAAGTCGCAGAACCAGTACGGGAAGATGCAGCGATTTCTTTAACTGGAGCATGTTCCGTATGAGTAAAATACTTGGTCAATTCATCAATACCGATTGCCAAAATAATACCCATACATACTGAAAAGAATGCACGCATTTCATGCATATAAAAAATTGCCAGAAAAAGAAATGCCACAATAGAAATTGCTGCCGAGCTATAAAAACCACGATTTATAGCACCAAAAGCATCAACTTTCTTTTCATCTTTCTTGCCCTTTACAAGATACGTGCCGATAATTGAAGAAAGAACTCCTATACCGCGGACAAGCAAAGGAAATATAATCCACTTAATCTGGCCAGTTATGGAAACCAATGCCAAACCTAAGATTAAACCGGAAACAATAGTTACTTCGTATGACTCAAATATATCCGCAGCCATACCAGCGCAGTCCCCAACATTATCCCCAACAAGATCAGCAATTACAGCAGCATTTCTCGGATCATCCTCGGGAATATTTTTCTCAACCTTACCTACAAGATCAGCTCCAACATCAGCAGCTTTAGTATAAATGCCACCGCCGACACGCATAAAAAGTGCAAGTAATGTACCACCAAAACCAAAACCTAAAAGCACATCAGGAGAAGCAATTCCAAAAATAAGAAATATTACAGTTCCTCCTAAAAGACCTAAGCCATCGGTAAGCATACCGGTAATTGTTCCGGTACGATAAGCAATCTTTAAGGCTTCAGCAAAACTTCTGCGTGAAGCAGATGCAACACGCACATTACCTTGGACTGCCATACGCATACCGAATTGGCCGACCATAAGAGAAAACATTGCACCCATAACAAATGCAAGCGCTCGGCCAACACCAATAATCAAACGCACAGTATCCGGGCTGAAATTGCTAAACCTCTTTAACGCTTCTTCAGTCGGAGGAATAACATATACTGAAAAAAACAAAACTACTGTTAAAACAAGAATTAAAGGGATAATCGTTTTTAGCTGGCGGCCTAAATACGCATCCGCTCCTTCCCTGATTGCATTCCATACTTCCTGCATTTTCGGAGTACCTTTATCATGCTTCATAATCTGACTGCGCAAAAATAAAGCATACCCTAACCCTAAAAACGCGATAAAAAGGACTCCCCACAAGGAAACTACTTCAAACAAGGTTGCATTTACTAAACTCGACATGTTACTAACCTCTCCTTTCTTTTTATTATTGCTCGTTTATTGTAGCAATATTAAGGTTGCGAATATCTAATTCCGTTAAAGTATCTAAAACACTAACTATATCCTTAAAACGCACAAGCTTGTCAGACCGCAAAATCACAACAATATTCGGGTTATTGTTCTTTAACAACTTTATCTTTGATTTTAATTCCTTGCGCGTAACAAGATCATTGCCTAAATAAATCATACCTTCATTGGTTATGGAAATAAAAACCTGGCTTTTTTCCTGAGTCTGAGTAGCGCTGCTCGTCCGCGGCAGGTCAACTTTAACCGTTGACTGGGAAATCAAAGGTGTCGCAACCATAAATATGATTAACAAGACGAGGATTACATCCGTAAAAGGAGTAATGTTTATCTCGGCAACCAAATTCTGCTTTTTTATCTTTGAATTCATTTTTGCTTAATATTTACCAAATCCATTGTCTCTGAAGCGCAAAGCTCCATATCAGTAATAAAGCTGTCAATTTTCTTAATAAAATAATTATAAACAATAACTGCAGGCACTGCAACTGCAAGCCCAGTAGCAGTACAAACAAGCGCTTCAGAAATACCATTAATAACCACACTGATTCCACCCGAGCCACCCACAGAGATATCGCGAAAGGCACGCATAATACCCAATACTGTCCCGAAAAGGCCGATGTAAACCGCAGTTGATCCGATTGTGCCAACTATACTGGTAAATTTCTCCAATTTTACAGTTTCAACAGTCGTCTCCCTTTCCATAGCAATTGAAATTTCCTTTTCGCTATGGCCGTGCAAGGCAAGGCCTGAATACACAACCGCTGAAAATGGCGTATTTGTATTCTTAGACACTTCTAAAGCCCCCTTAACATTGCCTTTCTCTAATTCTTTCCTGATTTCTGCCATGAAACTTACTCTTTTTATCTTTGATCTCTTGCGATAATACATAACCCTCTCTAAAATTACCGCCAAAGATAAAATTGAGCAAGCAATAAGTATGTAAATGGTAATTCCGCCACTTTTTAAGACTTCCCAAAGCGACATTGTTAAACCCTCCCTTTCTTTTTCCTGCCGTTATAAATATTTCTTGTAATCTTAACCGCTAAGAAAATCAGTAATATGGAAATTACTACCAACAACACCGGTTTTGTAAACTTAATTACCGCGTAACCAAAAATAGACAGAAGATAAATCCGGGGCACTACCCCAATAAGCGTACAGATCAAGAAAGGAACAAATGGAATATTAGTCAATCCGGAAGCAATTGAAAAAACTTTAAATGGGACTACCGGGATTACCCTGCCGATAAGAACGCTCCACATCCCGTATTTCTTAGCAAACGCTTCCGCCTTGTAAATATGATGCGGTTTAATTAAAACATACTTTCCAAATTTCAAAATTACCGGCATAGCAGCATATTTTCCTAATAAATAGCCAACTGCAGCTCCTAACGTCGCCCCGATTGAGCCAAAGATAACGATAGATGGAATTGGAATGCCTATAGCTCCTGCACCAATCACAATTACCTCCGAAGGGATAGGGACAACGCTTGACTCTAAAAACATAGCGATAAATACGCCTAAATCGCCTAATTCGGTAATAAGCTTTGTCATTCCTCCTTGAACAGCAACATCTACCATTTAACGAACCCTCTTTTTAAAATTACCGGTAATTATTTCTGTTATAGCGTTGCAAAGTAAATGCGCTTTTTTTTCTACTTCCTTTGAAGGCTTAGCTCCAAATTCAAGCGTCTTTGGCTGGATACCAATAACAATTACTTTACACCCCAGAGCCTTAACCAAATAATCAATGAGCACCTTTAGCGGCAGGCGATGGGTGCTGAAAGAAATCCCGCCAATTTCCTGCTCATCAATAACCGCAATGGATCCAGGCTTCTTTTCTAAATCCGTTGAATCAATTATAACCAGATGCGTTGGATTAAACTTACGAATTAAACCGGTAAAATTTTCCGGAGCGGTTGAGCCAAAGACTATCCTTAAAGGTACTTTGGTTTTTACGCTTCTGCATGCAACCTTGAGATATTCTGCGGCAAGCATACCGCCTGCATCATCGCCTCTTAATTCCGAACCAATACCTAAAACACAAATCTTTTTTGCCTGTAAAAGGTTACTTTTCAGGGCTTTCTTTATTTTGAGCACTAAAAGTTACCTTTAATTTATTCCTGTCAAACTGCGCTAATTCAACATCCTGAGTTATCTCAAGGGCTTTTTTAATACACGAATCAACGCACTGTCCGCAATAAATACATTTTCCTAAATCTATCTCGGCTTCAAATTCCTTCTCCCCTATTTTATTAATCGTAATTGCCCCAGTAGGGCAATCCCTCATGCACATTTTACACCCTATGCATTTCTCAGGATAAAATTTAAGTTTGCCTCTGTATTTATCAGGCATATCAAATTTCTCAGCAGGATATTTTATGGTCGCAGGCTTCTTAAAGAAAGACTTTAAGACTTCCCAAAACATCATCCCGGGATTTTTTTTCATTTTAATAAAACCACCTTTACAAGCAGGTTAATTAAAACCTGTAATAATGCCAATGGAACTAAATATTTCCAGCAAAAATCAATCATCTGGTCCATGCGCATACGCGCGAATATCGTGCGCATTAAAGAAATAAGCCCCACTATAAATAAAACTTTTATAATAAATAAAAGGAAAGCCGCAATAGGCGGCAGGCCCAATCCAAAAGGCAAAAATATCAAAGCTAATAAAGAAGCACAAACCACCATCTCAACATCAAGAGTCATTCTTAATATCGCAAGAAGCCTGCCGCTATATTCGGTAAAACTTCCGGCAACGATCTCGGTTTCCGCTTCGGGTATATCAAAAGGGGCTTTTTCTAATTTTCCAAGTATTGCTATTAACGAAACCACAAAACCCAAAACATTAAATAGCGCATAACTTGGATTCTTACAGTAAAATAATGCCAATTCTCTAAGCGACCAGGTATTTGCCATAAGAGTTGAGGCTAAGATACTCATAAATAACGGGACTTCATACGCGAAAAGTTGGGTAACGCAGCGCACTGACCCAATCCTGGCAAACAGAGAAGTTGAATACCAGCCGCCTATAAAAAAAGCGAGTGTCGGGATTGTCAAAAGATATAAAACAACAATAATATCAGCGCTAAAAGAAAACAAGGAATTTACACCCCAAAGCGGTATGTATAAAAAAGCGGTGACTACGGCGGTTAATGCAAACACCGGAGCAAGAGTAAACATGCTCTTATTTGCTTCACAAGGGATAATGTCTTCCTTGCCTAAAAGCTTAATGATGTCGGCTAGCGGCTGAAACCATGGAGGGCCAACCCTATTCTGCAATCTGGCGTAAAGCTTCCTATCTATATATTCCGCAGCAAGCCCAAAAAAACTAACAAACAAAAGCCCGGGAAAAATCAAAATATAAAATAATTCTTTTAACATTATTACTTATTTATCCTATCTAGATATTTCTTGTTAAGCCCTGTAAAATCAATACCGTTGTGTTCTCTGTGCCAATTAATACTATAATTATGCAAATCCTTCCAACTGATAACCTCTCTGCCTCTATTACTGTATTCAATTGAAACTAACCTGTCTGTACACGAAAAACAAGGATCAATTGCAGCAATTACTATCGGCATATCAGCAAGAAACCTATCTTTAAGCATATGCTTAACAGCCTGGACATTTGCTAATGTAGGTGCTCTAACCTTTACTCTTTCCGGTTTTTCCGTGCCGTTTGCTTTTACATAATGCACATCTTCCCCTCTGGGAGCTTCATAACGGCTTATTGCTTCACCTGCCGGAATTTTACGAGGAGCCTTAACCGCAATCGGGCCATCAGGAATATTTTTCGCGCAGTCCCGCACTAATTTAAAAGACTCCATTAATTCTTTTAAACGCACAATAGTCCTTCCATAAACATCGCTATGGTTATCAGTAATCACTTCAAATGGAATTTCTCCGTAAGCTGCGTAAGGATCATCTTTTCTTACATCGCGCGCAACGCCCGATGCACGCGCCGTAGGCCCTACAGCATCAAGCTTCAGAGTATCTTCATAAGATAATACTCCAACACCCGAAAGCCTCTTAATTATCGTCGTCTCTTCAAGGCCAAGCTCAATATAATATTTTGTCCTCTCTTCTAACAAATCAACTGCTTTAAGTACTTTTTTCATTTGATCGGAAGAGATATCACGCCTGACACCGCCAATAGTATTAATACCATAATTAACGCGATTACCAGTAATAGATGCTAAAATATCCATTACTATCTCTCGGTCACGCCAAGTGTACATCAGCAATGTGTCAAAACCAATTTCGTGCCCGGCAACACCGAGCCACAATAAATGGCTATGAATCCGTTCAAGCTCCGCAATAATTGTTCGGACATAAAGAGCGCGTTTCGGAACTTCTAAACTTGCAATCTCCTCAACCGCCTGAATAAACGCGGTAGAATGCGCATGAGAACAAATTCCGCAGATGCGTTCAATCAAATACATATCTTGAATATAAGTCCTCTCTTCGCATGCCTTTTCTATGCCGCGGTGGTTATATCCCAGACGGATATCAACACCTAGTATTTTCTCGCCTTTTAATGCAACACTAAAACTCTCCGGCTCTTTTAAAGCTGGATGCTGAGGCCCAATTGGAATTTTAAATTTATGTGAGTCGTGCATAATCTACTCCCCTGCCTTTCTCTCTTCTGCGCTTGGCTTCCAATCTTTGCGCAAAGGAAACTGATCAGTTGGCCAGTCATCAGTAAGCGGATACCTGTTCCCGGGAGGCAAACCCTCTACCTTAGCCCCAAACAAATCAACCACTTCTCTTTCGTAGATCTCTGCTCCGGGAAAATAAGAGATTACACTTTTTA